>JAZRUQ010000170.1:0-3001 GCA_045652605.1 Erysipelotrichaceae bacterium | reverse complement strand
TTATTCAAAATCTGATTTATGGTGGCTTTCTAAAGTCAAGCCAATGGCAAAATGGTTTACAGATAAGACACTGCGTAAGAGCATGGCAAAATCTGTATCTGTAACAGACTATTCTTATAAAAAAATGATAGAGATGTTAGCGCCTTTATCTAAGGGACAAATTATAGAACAAATGGATATTGCTTATGGGAAGTTTGCACAGGAAAACAGGAATCTCCATTTGGATTGTCCTGGGCTTATTTTACTTGGAGATAAAGATAACACTGGAAAGGTAAAACAATATTGTATGGCATGGGCGAAAAAAACAGGATATCCGTTACATGTCATTGAAAATGCTGCACATTTTTCCAATGGAGATAATGCAAAACAGGTTAATTCAGAAATAGATCAGTTTATTAAACAAACTCGAATGGATTAATTTTAAATAGGCCGAAGAGATAAATATAAATTTTACGTTCTATGAATACAATATCCTTGTGCAACTAAAATTAACAAAATTTATATAAATACGTAAGGATAATTTGGTAGATATTTAGGATAATTTCTTTATCATATGGAATTCTCCATCATCAATATAAATCCATCACACTCTTTTTGAAAATGTACATTTTTTTCTAACTTTAATGATAAGCATCATGGGTCTTCTCATTTCATTGTGCATATCAGGGTCTTTCAATAAGAATTCAGGAGGTTCAACTTCATGAAATGCAGTGATTTCAAATCCTGCATTCAATAATCCCTGCAGAATCTGTGTCATGGTGTGATGATATTTGACAACAGGCTGATTCAAGAAGTTTGTTACTCGTTTCCCTGGATAATAATAGTTGTCCACAGGCCAATACAGCGGCTGATTGGACGAATCAGTAATCCATTGCTGATTGATGCCTGAAGTAAAGACAGGATGTTCAATATTGAACAGGAACGTACCGTCTTTTGTTAGTGTTCGATGAACTTTTTGGAAGATATCATCCAGGTGTTCAATGTAATGAAGTACTAGATTGGACAGGACAAAATCATAAGTGTCTTCAGGATAATCATAATCAGTGATGCTCTGATGATGATATGTGATGTTGGGGTGGGCATTTCTTTTGTGAGCTTCCTGAAGCATTTTTTCACTTGCATCAATACCAACAATCTTTTTTGCCCCGCATGCTGCTGCATAGGCACAGTGCCATCCATAACCACAGCCTAAATCGAGCACGGTTTTGTCTTTTAAGTCAGGAAAGAGAGGGTTCAGTATACTCCACTCTGCTGCTGATTTTAAACCATCTATGCTTCTTGGCATGCTGGCATAGGCTTGAAAGAAGGTATCATTATCATAAATGTTCATACTTACCACCTGTTCATGTTTTTGTTGTATTTGCAGATGTAGGTTTGTTTTAAGTCTTCCGTTGAGATGTTGAAACAATTGAGGACATCATTGTAGTACATCAAAATATCTGTCATCTCTTCAATGAGATGATGTTTCAGTTCAGGGTTATTCATGATGGCATCATGACCATGTTTCTTGATGATATCGATGACTTCCCCTGTTTCACCAATCATCCATAGAATTTTGTTTTTCCCAGTTTCTGGTGAAATGGGTTCCCATTTGTCTTTGTATCTGTCCTGCAATTGATTCTGCATTTTGCGCATTTCATTGATTGTAAAATCACTCATCAAATCACCTCTTTTCCCAATTATAGCATAAAGAAAAGCTCAAGTTGGCCTTGAGCTTTGTGTGTTATTCTGCAGAGTCGAAGACTTGCTGTGTCAGTGAAATGTGTACGTTTCTGTATTCTTCCATGATGTTGAGCAAGTGGTCAGAAATACGTTCGATGTCAGTCATCATCTGTGAGAAAGTAACGCAGTCTTTAGCGTCAACTTCTTTGTTGATGAGACGTTCAATCTGCTGCTGACGATACAATGCAGTCAGATCATCGATTTTCTGTTCGATGGCTTCAATCACTTCACCATCAGATTCAATCTTCAGTACATCTTCATGCATCAGAATGTCAATGGTTTCAATCAGAAGGGCAGTCAGTTCATTGATCTGAGCGCACATCTGAGAATCAAGTGTGTTTTTATCCAGGTTCAAAGAATACTGAGCGATATTGAAGGCATGGTCACCAACGCGTTCAATGTCTGCAAAACTCTTGTACAGGGCGTTGCAGATATCGCTTTCCTGCTGGTTCATCTGAAGCAGAGAAACTTTTGACATGTATTCAGTCACTTTATAGTTGATGCCGTTGATCTTGTCTTCACGCTGATCAATTTCTTCAAAGCTGTAGTTGTTTCCAGTCATACGACCTACAGACTGAATCAGGTTTACCTGTGTCAGTTCCAGCATTGCGTTGGCTTCTTTTCTCAGGTTAGACATAGCGATTGCAGTGTTACCGATATTTTTGTCATCGATGAATGACAATGTGATTTCATTTTCGTTTTCATTAGGTAAAACTGGAAGCACTGTTTCGGCCAATTTAGCCAGATAAGTACCGAATGGAATCAACAGAATGGATGTTGTGATGTTAAAGATTGTATGTGTGTTGGCGATCTGTGCAGCTGGATTGTCAGTAACAGCCATCATCCAGTCCACAAATGGTACAAACTGAATCAGAACCATGAAGATGGCAGTACCAATCAGGTTGAATGACAGGTGGATAACTGTTGTACGTTTTGCAGAACGCTTAGCACCCAGGGCAGCCAGTACAGCTGTAATGCATGTACCGATGTTCTGACCAAAGATGATGTAAATGGATGAGCTCAGCGGAATCAGACCACCCATCGCAATAGTTTGCAGGATACCGACGGATGCAGATGAACTTTGAATCAGTGCAGTAAAGGCAGCGCCAAAGAGTACAGCGATAAATGGATTGGAGATTGTTGTCATGAAATCGATGAACATTGGTTCAGTACGTAATGGAGACATGGCAGAAGACATCATGCTCATTCCGATAAACAGAACACCAAGACCAGCCAGGATTTCTCCAATGCTGTTGGCTTTCTTATTTGAAATAAATGT
>JAZRUQ010000169.1:0-12181 GCA_045652605.1 Erysipelotrichaceae bacterium | reverse complement strand
GATTGCCTTACGAACTGCAGACTTGATTGCTTCAGATGTAATTGTAGCACCTGATACAACATCAACATCAGCACTGTCAGCTTCTTCAAACTTTGCAGGCAGCTGTTCAACTGCATTGGAACCAATGCCTGAAGTTTCATTAGGTCCTGAAACTTCAACCTTAGTGATGTCTTCACCCTTGAATGTTACCTTAACAGTAACTTCTCCACCAAATCCACTTGCAGATGCTTCAAATGTTTCTTCCTGAACACCTGAACCGCAAGCTACCATTGATGCAGCCATCAAAAGTGAAAGAGTGAGAATTAAAAGTTTTTTCATGTTCTTTCCTCCTGCCTTATTCGGCAATTCTACTTTATCATTTCCAGTAAATGGATGGTCAATCCCCTTTTTTCAGTAGAGACTTTGTGAAAGTTCAACATCTCTGATACAAGGTTCATGCGCTTTTGTGCAAAAATTCACAGATTCGCTTGCTTAAACCATCCCGTTAGGGTATAGTTATGATACGAGGTTTAAATTATGAGAATTCAGGAAATTTCTAAAATTACAGGACTCAGTAAAAAAGCCATTCATTTTTACGTCAATGAAGGACTGATACACCCTAAGAAACTTGAAAACAATTACTATGAGTTTTCTGATCAGGAAATTGTCACACTGAATCAGATTCATCTATTCAGAATGGCTGGACTTTCCATTTCGACCATCAAAGAAATCTACAACTACCCTGCCGCAACCAATTTCTTTCTGCATCGAAGTTTCAATCAGCTCAAGCTTGAAATTGCTGAAAAGATGAACCAGCTGGAAAACCTGGAAATGATTCTAGAAACCATCCCGCCCAACGGCACCCCATTTGATGTAAGCCAGATCCCATCTACACAGATGAAAACTGAACTCAATACGAATTTCATTGACCAAATGCATCCAAGTGTTGATGAAAGAATGATCGCTATCTTATTGCTTGCCCCATTTATGGACATCCAGGTGGATGAATACAAGACATATCTATGGGATAAAATCTTCAATGATCTGAAATACCAGTTCAAAGACGATCTGCACATTCTGACAAAACTCATCTACTCGTTAAGTGGAACACAGATTCGTGAATGTTCCATGTATCAATTCAATCTGATGACCGAACTTGCAGAAGCAGAATCATTGAACAAGTATGTCAACTATTTGATGGATTGCATTGAACAGATGTGCCATGACACAGAACTGCAGCAGAAATGGAAACTCTTGTATACTCCTGTTCTTGTTCCTGTCAAAAACTTCTTTAAACGCACATCGGAGAAAAAAAGAATCAGTCAGTATAATCCTTTGTTTGAAAAATGCTCCTGTCAGCTGGCCATCGTCATCAAACAATGCCTTCATCAATTATCTGAATCAGAATTGAAGCAGCAGCTTCTGGATTGTCTGGATCATCAATTCATGCTCAGTGAAGATGTCTACACTGATTTATTCCTTCTTTTCACATTCCACAAAAGCATCTATGCCCAATGCTCACTTGCTGACATCAAAAATGCACTGAACTAAAGCAGAGAAATCTGCTTTTTCTGTCTCTATCGAAACACGTAATCATACGTATTATAATAGAAGCGTGACAGGAAGGAGAAACAAAGTCATGCCAATGACGTCTAAGGAAATAATCAAGTTCCTTAAACAACATGGTTTCCTGACTTTAAGACAAAACGGTACGTCTCATGTCATCATGAGAAATCCTGTATCAAAAAAACAGGTAACCGTGCCTGATCACGGCTCTAAGACTCTAAAAAGAAGGACAGAGCATCAGATTTTAAAGCAGACTGGACTTATTTAGTTCACCTGCCCATTATAAGGAGGCAAAACATGGAAAACAAACTATTCTACCCTGCTGTATTTCATCATGCTGAAGAAGGTGGATTCTGGATTACTTTCCCTGATTTTCCTGAGGCAGTCAGTGAAGGAGATCATCTCAATGATGCATATCTTATGGCTTGCGATTGTCTGAATACAATACTTTCATACCGAATCAAAGAAAAACTTGATATCCCCACCCCCAGCAGTTTCTCCTCAATTCCTGTAAATCCAAACGATGTTGTTGTCTTAATTGAGTTTGATACGGTGGCTTTTAAGCGCCGTATCAATTCAAAAGCAGTTAAAAAAACACTGAGTATACCAAGCTGGCTGAACGAAGAAGCTATTGCTAAAAATATAAATTTCTCTCAAGTGCTGCAGGAAGCTTTACTTGAAAAAATAAAATTATAGAAAAAAAATGACTGTGAACTGCTCACAGTCATTTCTTATGCAATTGTATCATCCAATGGATGTGAAATGATCATCTGTCCATTTAAATCATAGGATTTCATATCAACAGAACGTTTTACAGAATTGTTGTAGGTTGTATAGCTATAAAGCCCATCATCTGTGCAGCAGCAGCTGTAGCGGGTATATTCATATTCCCCATTTGGACATAAGACACATCCCTTTGGCATGGATACCGCATTCAAAAGATGGAAAAACTGATTGATGGTATCCTCTTTTGAATCTGTAAGAATCAGTTTGGATTTGACAAAACAAGCTCTGACAAAACGTGAAGCAGATGAATAATCTCCAGGAAGTCCTAACGCACCAAATCCAAGTGAAATGTTCTGAAGGTCGACAGATGGATTAAGTGAATTGACAGATCCTGCTTCATGCAGATGCATATAAGCATGCATATTCATCAGATGATAGCCAAATGGAGGATTGTTGGTGAGCACATTCCATGGGTTGTCATAGATTTTCACACCTTCTTCAACACACTCCACAACGATGGATTCATTCTTGTCAGAAATCATCCAGTGCAATGGTGAAGCCGGAAACTGTTCAGAAAAACTGACATCAACAATCTGTGTCTGATTCAGCAGCGCTTTAGCCTCTTCAACTGTACTGCATTGGCCTAAAATCCACACAATCAATTCAAAAGAGGCAACATTGATTCTCTCATCTGAACATTTCTGATAACAAGCATTGCCAGGAAAGTTCAAACCAGCCATGCTTAAACCTTTTTCATTGGTGGCTTCATAATATAGCGGAATATTCTGTACAACAGTGGCCATGCCAATCATAGCAAAATGAGATTTTAAATCATCTGTGCATCGCATTGGAAAACAAGAGTTTCTTGGGGTTATGACCACACTTTCATTGTATGATCTTTCCAGATCAAGATTTCTTCCAAAACAATGAACTTTCCCTTTTAATGATGCTGCAGTACACATACAACTTCCTTCTTTCTATCATTGATTTCTTTATTTCAGATTCCCTTTTTCAATGTTTTCTTTTAACAGCTCATCCGTTGCCTCAAAGAGAATCTGTGAACCTTTGGCTGTCTGAGATTGTCGACCATACACCTGCTTGGCAGTTACACCATGTTCCTTCCAGTCTCCGCCATTGTTGGAATGATTCAAAATCAGAGGCTGCAAGTTATCCATCGCATGGGCAAACTTGGATTCAGCTGTTTCATAGGCTTCAAATTCATCAAACAAAGCAATCAGTTCTTCCTTCTGTTCTTCCGGAAGCAGACCAAAGATTCTTTCCTTGGCAGCATCTTCTCTTTGCTTCTGTGATTTGAGTGCTTCTGCATCATATGCATAGGTATCCCCTGCATCAATTTCCACCACATCATGAATCAGACACATCAGCATGACTTTGCCGATATCCACGGGTTCATTGGCATATTCCTTTAAAAGATACGCCATGATAGCCATGTGCCATGCATGTTCTGCATCATTTTCATTGCGTCCATGATTGGACAGATGGGTCTGACGGAAAATGTTCTTCTCCTTGTCAATTTCAAGGGCAAAAGCCAGCTGTTTCTTTAAACGTTCATTCATCTTCTATACCTCCATGCAGCATCCTGCTGATATTTCATCAAGCTGATCCTGCAGCACTTCTTTTAAAACAAGATACTGTTTTTCTCCAGTACAGTGTCCTGTATAATAATGCGTTCTGTATTCCTTCAGTTTCTGTGCCAGATGAATCAATTGATCTTTCTGCAGCACTGGATCAACTTTCTTTAAATGAAAGCCGCCAATCAGAACATCCGGCTGAAGCCAATGCATCACATTTTCTATACCGCAATGTGTACATCCACTGATCACAATCTTCTTGTTTTCCTTGATTTCCAGCATGATTTCATGTTCAAAACGATCAGGAATATACTCATTCTCATGTTTGACATACAATCCATAGGATTCAATCGGTACAACCGGTGCATAATCAGCACACGGTATCAGTGTCAAAGAATCATCGAGTTTCATAATCTCTTCAATCAAAACAACACGTGGATGATTCTTTAATTCTTCATCGATACCTATATATTTATCATATCCGTGCCAATAAGAACCAAACACTTTTTCATGCATGTAAATTCTGGCATGATCATTGACCTCAAGAAACTTCTTTAAGCCTCCTGCATGGTCATAATGACCATGCGATAAGATACAGAGATCCACCTGATTCAAATCAAGATTCAATTTCAATGCATTCTGATAAAAGACATCACTTTGACCACTATCAAACAAGATCGTATGATTTCCAGTTTCAATCCATAAAGAAAGACCATGTTCACACATTAAATCTTCTCTATTGGATGTATTTTCTGTTAAAACAATGCATTTCATTTTCATCACCTGTACTTATTTTATCACAGACACTCAAATCTTTTGTATAATACAGACAGATAGAAAGAAGAATCCCTATGAAAATCCGCAATAAAATAGATCTGCATCTGCACATTGATGGATCAGCTCGTCCTGAAACCGTCAATGAACTGGCAAAGAAGTACAACATTGAACCTGAATGCAACATGACACTGGAAGAAATCAGAAATTCCATGATCATTGCAGAGGGTGAATACGATCCCGATTTTCTGACATTTGAAGCACCTATCCGTGCCATGCAGAATGAAGAAGGACTTTATCGCATCACGAAGGAACTGGTTGAAACACTGGATGAACAAGGCCTCATCTATGCTGAACTTCGTTTTGCCCCACAGTATCACACACAGAAAGGTCTGACACAGAAACAGGCAGTTGAAGCTGCCATTCTTGGACTCCATGATGGTCTGAAAAACGCAAAACAGCTGAAAGCTCAATTGATTTTGTGTGCCATGAATCATTGTGATCCTGCTCAGAATCATGCAGAAAATCTGGAAACTGTGCATCTGGTCAAGGAATATCTTCACAAAGGTGTCTGTGCTTTAGATCTTGCAGGATATGAAGAAAGAATGCCTGAATACAAAGACCTGTTTGATCTGGCGCATGAATTGGAAATCCCATGTACAACGCACAGTGAATTCACTGTAAAAGATGCCCTTCCTTACAACACAACACGCATTGGTCATGGCTATCAGACAGCTCTTATTGAAGAGTTGAGTGATGAAGTGATCAGAAAAGGTGTCACTTTGGAAATGTGCCCTGACAGTTCACTGTCCTATGAATATGGATTAACAGGTGATGCAACACATCCTTTGGCTGTGCTTTTTAAAAAAGGTGCTAAAGTCACCATCAACACCGACAACATGACTGTGCTGGATACTACCCTTGAAAAAGAATATGAATTAGTGCGCAAAATGGGACTAAGCGATGAAGATATCATCACAATGAACAACTATGCAATTGAAGCATCCTTTTTAAGCGATCAAGAAAAAGCTGAACTGCTTCAGATTCATATGATTTGACACACGAAATACCTGACACTATAATCTTAAAAAGAGGTAACAACTATGGATATGGTATTATTGACAGCCCTTGGTGTTGGTGGCGCAACCATCTTTGGTTCACTCATGGGCTTTGTATTTAAAGACATTTCACACCGTTTTTCTGACATTGTGCTCTCCTTTGCAGCCGGTGTCATGCTGGCAGCAGCCGTATTGGGGCTCATTTTGCCATCCATTGAATATGGTGGAACTTATGGCATACTGGTCACTGTTGCAGGGATTTTTGCCGGAGCATTGTGTCTGAATCTCATTGATAAGCTTGTCCCCCATCTGCACAAGATGGTAGGACCTGACATTGAATCTCATCACAACGCAGACTTAAGCAAAGTGCTTCTGTTTGTCATGGCCATCGCCATTCATAATCTGCCGGAAGGAATTGCAGCTGGTGTCAGCTTTGGAACAGATGATGTTTCTCAAGCTCTGATGATTGCCGGAGGGATTGCCCTTCAGAACATTCCTGAAGGCATGGTCATTATCGGACCAATGCTGGCCTCAGGCGTATCGGCAAAAAAGACATTCCTGTGCGCCATGGCTACTGGACTGGTTGAAGTCATCGGTACACTGATCGGTTATTTTGCCGTCAGCATTTCAACCGCAATCCTGCCCTTTGCACTGGCGTTTGCAGGCGGAACCATGCTGTATGTCATCTCGGATGAAATGATTCCAGAAACCCACGCACATGGCTCAGAAAGAGGCGCTACCTATGCCCTGCTGGTTGGCTTTTGCATCATGCTGATCAGCGATGTACTGTTAGGATAGTAAAAAGAAAGCTGTGATTCTAATCACAGCTTTTTTTCTATAAACCAATTTCTTTTCCTGTTTTCGGTGATTTTGCAGCCATTGTATCACAGAAAGCAATACGCTTTTCAAGCATAGGATTGACCCATTTCTGATTGCCATAAGCCGCAATCATCTGCATCCCCAAAACATTGACCAGAACACTCAGATGTTCATCCAGATCATGTTCAATGACCAATGCCTTTGGATCATCAACAGGCACATTTGTAATCAGATAAACCTCATCCGTCAAACGATGGACTTCATGATACAGCTGTTGAACACGCTCTTTGTTGGAACCTGAAGTATCCAGAATAAAGACCGTCTTTTCTGGATTCAGTTCGTAACATGGACCATGCAGAAACTCTTCAAACTCAAAGGCTGTGCATGCCTTGCCCATGGTTTCCTGCATCTTTAAAGCACCTTCCAAAGCAGCACCCATACCTGAACCATACCCTAACACATGAGCACGAGAAAACTCATACAAGCCCTTCTCATTGCGTTTGTACCACTCATCCACAACAGGAATTGCACGCTCAATCACATCACACATCTTCAGCAGCTCAGCTTTATGATTCTGATACTCTGCTTCTGTGATGATCTGTTTTCTAAGGGCTGCTTCAAGGGCAAACAACATATAAAACAATACCCCAGTCGAATATCCCTTGGTCACAAAACCAATCTTTTCAATACCCATGCCCCAGTTGACAATCACATCAGCATGATGTTTCATCACACTGTCCACATTGCCTGTAACCCCAACAACTTTGCAGCCTGCATCACGAATCTTCTGCATAGCCTGATTGGTGTTGTTGCTTCGACCAGACTGCCCCATACCAATATAGAACGTCTTATCATCAAACACACTTTCATAATGAAGTACAGTAAAGGAAGTCATCACTTCTACTTTGACCTTTAAAATCTTCTCTACAAAATATTTTGGCGTCAGTGAAGCATGATAACTTGAACCTGAGGACATGATCATTACACGATTGTAATCACGCTCACAAAACAGATCAACAACTTCTTTCGTCAGTTCTTTGGAATGATGGATGTTGTAACGACACTGATCAGGTGTCTCATTGATGTACTGAAACATTGTTTCCATAAAAAGCCCTCTTTTTTTCTATTTTATCATAATCAGAAACCAAGATATGATATGATTTACTTGAATTTGGAGAACATTTATGAAAACAGTACATGTTGCAGCCGCAATCATAGAAAAAGACCATCAGATTCTGATTGCCAAACGACTCAAAGGAACCCACAAAGACCTTTGGGAATTTCCTGGTGGAAAAATTGAAGAAAATGAATCTTCAAAACAAGCTCTTATCAGAGAAATCAAAGAAGAACTGAATGCAGATATAGAAATAAAATCCTACCTGACAACCATCAACTATACCTACCCTGATTTTCATCTTTTAATGGATGTGTATATCTGTAAACTTGCAGGTAACACCATGACACTGCATGATCACTCACAAATTCAATGGATTAATCCAAACACACAGAACATTGACTGGGTACCAGCAGATATTCTGGTTATCCAGCAGTACAGAAAAAGCAGATAGCATTTCAGCTATCTGCCTTTTTTACGCTAATAAACGCTGAACTTCAGCAGTGCTTAACGCAACAGCTGCAGAAATAAGCTCAACAGAGACATTCATCTGACTTAATCTTTGAATAACATGAATTTTCTCCTGCTGAACGCCTTCTTTCTGGCCTTCGATTCTTCCTTCAGCTCTTCCTTCAGCTCTTCCTTGTTCTCTTCCTTCTGCTCTTCCTTCTGCTCTTCCTTCTGCTCTTCCTTCTGCAAGACCCTCTGTTCTAGCTTCATCCTTTAATTCTGCAATGATATTTTTAAAATTCTGACACATTCTGTGACCTCCTTCATCCAAGACAACCAACTGATTCAATTCATCACAATCTGTTAAAACTGATGCACATTCCACTGCATCAGGACTGTACAGTTTCCTGTTTTCATACTTTCTTAAAAGTTCATGCCGATTCAGAAAATAAACATCATGAATAAGTTCAAACAATTCTTTCACTTCAGGATGATGAAATCTTGATATATCCTGATTTAAAGCATGAACAACCCTGGTTCTGTAATCCTGCACATAATCATCCAGCTCACCATGAAGATTCATCATTTCATAAAGACTCACAGGTGCTTTCCATTCTCTTTCACCCGTATAAAGACAAATACCCGCAACCGGATAAATCGCTTTTTCCAATTCCATCATTTTCAGATATGTCAAAGCATCATACTCCATCATTCGAAGAGGCATTGTTTCATCAATCGTACTTTGAAATTCTACTGCATAGAAGAATTCCCGTTCTCCATCACAACGATATCGCTTAATTAAGTCTCGTCTGCGACTTTCAGTATTCTTCTTTTTGATTTTCTCATTCAGTTCATTTTCTGTTTCTTCCAGAAATATTGAATCGATAACCTGCTCCCCTTTATAAAGTACGCCATTAATCAGATCTGCAAATCGATCATTCCTTCTGAAAAACTGTTTTGAAACTCTATCTTTTGTATTCATATCATGCTCCTTTTTGAAGCAGTGATTACACTTAAAGTATAGCTAGCATTACCCTTTCATGTCAATACCACTTCTGTAAGTGATATTTTAGCAGAAATCAGCACCAGATTTGTCTCAAAGGTGTCCAGAATATGTCCTTAATTTGTCCCATGTTTTCTGCACATGTCCCATGTTATCCACAAAGATTTGTGGATTTCTTTTTTTATCTGTGTCTTCTTTGAACATCTTCTTCAATCTCTTTTTTCCAGCTGCCATCCAGCGCTTCCTTTGCAGCAGGACAGCTTCTGACAGTGCGTACTGCTTCATTTAAAGCCATATAATTGACTGCAGTACCTGCACTGTCATTTTCAAACTGAACAGCACATTTATCACCGATACCAAAACGCTGTGCTTCAGCAACGGCATCGATGTTTGCCCCTAAAAACAGGAATTCCCAGCCATATCGTTCCTTTTGACGTTCCACCATCTTTTTGATCTGAGCATAACTGTAATGACGACTGGCATTTTCCATACCATCGGTTGTAATAATAAACAAAGTCTTTTGAGGACGATCTTCCGCTCTTGCATATTTATGAATATTGCCGATGTGATGAATTGCGCCACCTACCGCATCCAATAAAGCTGTAGAACCACGCACTGTATAATCTTCCTCAGTCATTGGCTGAATATCACTCAGCTTTACTCGATCATGCAGTACTTCCTGAGCATGATCAAACAGCACAGTTGATACAAGCACTTCACCAGCTTCTTTTTTCTGTTTTTCAATTAAGGAATTAAAACCGCCAATCGTATCTGTTTCAAGTCCTCTCATCGATCCGCTACGATCCAAAATAAACACCAGTTCAATCAAATTTTTCTTCATAACTTCTTTCCTCTTTCTTTCAAACTCTTCAATCACTTCAATCATTTCAGCAGTTAAATACTGTTTAACTTTCTGTTTCATCCAGCCAGGCACTCCATAATATGCACTGGCTAAAGCCCCTGCAATGCACGTTAAGGTATCACAGTCCCCACCAAGACTGACCGCAGTACGAATCACATCTTCAAAACATTCACCCTCCAGAAAGGCTGTAATGGCCTCTGGCACTGTTCTCTGACACGATTCATCATGGCAATATGATGGACGAATCTGATCACATCTACGTGATAAATCATACCTAAACTCACAAATCGCAAAATCTTTCATCTCTTCTTTCGTCGAACCAGTACGTGCCAGATAAATCAGAGACGCAATGCACTCAGCACCCTTAATACCCTCAATATGATTGTGTGTCACCTCAGAAGACCATCGTGCCACTTCACGCGTTCTTTCCAGTGAATCATACAACCATCCAACAGAAGACACTCTCATTGCAGAACCATTGCCATAACTGCCATATGCCCCTTTTTCTTCATCAAACAGCCATCGTACAAATCGAGATCCGTATCCTGCATAAGGATACTTCCTTCCCCACATGCGCATGCATCGTGTGATTTCAGCTTTCACTGTCCTCTCATCTGCATATCTGCCTGCATTCATCAAACCCTGACACATCGCTACACTCATCACCGTATCATCAGTGAACTCACAACGACGATCAAACAAATCAAACACTTTGGATTTAGCACCCTGATCAAACTCATAAGGACTACCGATAATATCTCCTAAAATTGCACCTAACATCTTTCATCACCTCTTGGCTAAAGCATACACAAAATAAAAAAAGAAGTGGTCGCTCACAAAGCGACATCACTTCTATTTCTGCAGACATGGCTGATTGTGCTGAAAAAGTGCCATGTTAATCGTATAAATATCATAAATCTGATGAGTTATAAAATACTCAACAATCAAATCAGCCTTAGAACTTCTGGAAAGTGCATACCCTGCACACTCCAGTAATTCTTCAGTTTCATCTAAATTCAACTCCAAAGCAATTGCCAAAGACAGTACTGTTCTTTTCTTTGGAATGTAGTCTTTGCTGCAGCGAATTTTGGAAAACAGCTTGCGGTCCATGTTGGCACGATGATACACCTGTGCATCACTCAGACCACGCTCATCAATCAATTCAAACAGCTTTTCCTGAAAAGACTTTCCCTCTTCTCTAAGAAAATCCTCTAGTGATGAAGATTTTGACTTTGCCACAGGAGCACAGGCATTTGTCTCAAATGGCAACCCTTCATAACGATATTCTCTTAAACTGGTTTGATAAACATAATGTTCATCAATATAACTCTTTACATCATCAAACAGTTTACCTGATAACTCAAAGGACTCCTTATCAAAAACCACCAGTGTTACATCCATCTCATGTCTTAACAGAAAATCACTGATGACATTCACCGCAATCTTTAAAGCCAGAGCCTTAGGAAATCCATAGACACCTGTTGAAATCAAAGGAAAGGCGATGCTGCTTAAACCCATTTTAAAGGCCTTAGAAAGACAATTCTCATAACACCCAGCAAGTACCTCTGACTCATCATTTGAACCATCCATCCACACAGGACCTACTGTATGAAGGATATAATCAGCATTCAATTGATAAGCAGATGTCACTGCACACTCACCAGGAAACAAGCGTCCAATCTTTTTACGCTCACTTAAAACAAGATCATATCCAGCAGCTTCATATACTGCACGATCTGTTCCATCCATCACAATCGGCAATGGATTGGCAGTATTGACAATCGCATCTGCCTTAACTTTGGTAATATCATTTCTGACAATCTTTAATGGCATACCTATCACCTTCCAGTCTTAAAACATCACAAACAAACTACTTGTATTTTTTAGCAAGTTCAAAAATAACCATTAAGAAAAACAGAAAAGGAAAACAAACAACTAACAAAATACCCATATAGAATCCTCCTGATTATTCATGACTCTTTACAAGTATATTATATAATATACTTGTAAAGGTACTATCCCTTAAATCGTACACTAGCAAACAAATATTCAGATATAATGATAATACCATGACACTTTTCCCGACGAGTTTCGACGTTTTTTGACATTTGTCCGAAATAAAAACGAATGTAAGGATACATATTTACATTCGTTTTTTATAATTTCTATTTTTTAGTTGGTGGAACTTCGATGACTAAATCACTTAATGGGAATGAGCAACACGGATGAATATATCCA
>JAZRUQ010000168.1:0-10172 GCA_045652605.1 Erysipelotrichaceae bacterium | reverse complement strand
ATTCAGGTATCAATCCTTATCTATTACAATTTAATTTTTCGTCCAACTTTTGGGGTGCACTACAAGAAAACTCGAGTTTATTTTCTATTCAGTAGAACAACTGTTTCAACATGGTGAGTATGTGGGAACATATCCACTGGCTGCACTTTTTCAACATGATAGTTCAATGTTTCAAAGATAGCACAGTCTCTTGCACATGTTGCAGGATCACATGAAACATAGACAATACGCTTAGGATTCATGCCTGTGCAGGATTCGATGGTTTTCTGGTCCAGTCCTTTTCTTGGAGGATCAACAATGACCACATCGGGTGCGATGCCTTGTTTAAACAGTGTTTCTGTTGCAGCGCCTGCATCCGAACAAATAAAATCTGCATTGGCAATGTCATTGTACTGTGCATTGCGTTTTGCATCTTCAACAGCCTCTTTAACGATTTCAATGCCTGTGACATGTTTTGCGCTGGATGCGGCAAACAGACCAATTGTACCTGTACCGCAATACACATCCACCACTTCTTCATTGCCAGTCAACTGGGCAAATTCAAGAGCTTTCGAGTACAGTACTTCTGTCTGATAGGGATTAATCTGATAAAAAGATTTGCTGGAAATACCGAAAGAGAGATTCTTCAGGTTTTCGCGAATCATTCCTGATCCTACCAGTACTTTTTCTTTTTCACCTAAAATGACATTGTCATTGCGTTCATTGAAGTTCAGCACAACTGTTTTAATCTGTGGAAACTTATGAACCAGATCACGGGCAATCATCATCCATTCTGGGTGATCTTTTTTCACAATCAGGACTGCCATAGCTTCATCACTGATCAATGCATGTTTTACCAAGACATGGCGCAGATGCTTTAAGCTTGGTGCATAAGCCAGTCGTTCTCTTAAATAGACAGTCACCTGATTCTGCAGATCACTTTGTACCAGACATTCTTCATACTCGACAATATCATGAGAGTGTGAACGGTAAAAACCTAATACGGCTTTCCCGTTATCTTCCTGTACTGGAATTTGAACTTTATTTCTGTATTTCCAAGGTTCACTCATTCCCAAACAGTTTTCTACGTGTACATTCAGTTTTGCGATGCGCTCAAAACAGTTTTTAACACGGTCTGTCTTGAATTTCATCTGATGTTCATAACTCATGTGCTGAAGATGACATCCACCACACAAACGATAAGACGTGCAGCATGGTTCAGTACGTTCTTTTGAAGTACTGATCCTTTTGACAACTCGTCCATAGCCCAGATGAGCTGTTACTTTCATAATCTGAATTTCAGCTTCTTCTCCTATCAACAGATTTTTTACAAAAACAGGAAATCCATCAATTTTGACAATTCCTAAACCTTCATTGGTGTAGTCAATGCAGGTTCCCTGTACGATATCATTCTTTTTCATATTTATCACCACGTTCATTATATCATGTAACATTTTGATTCAAAAGAAAAGACTGCAATGCAGTCTTATTCTTCACCTTCTGTTTGGCCTTCTTCAATTTCACCTTCACCAACAGTGATTTCATCGGAATTGGTTTCATACTTTTCAGGATTCAGCTTGCGATCCAGTTTTTCCAACAGCTGTGCTGCAAGTTCTGGATCCAATGGTTCTGATACCAAACGGGCAATTGGAGCTTCCATAGAAGAAGATTTGCTGAGAATGACATAAACGAATTCTTCAGAATCACGATTTTCTGCCAGATTGTATGTATGTACTTCAATATCATACATCTTCTTTGAAGCTGTCTGCGTGAAGTAAACAGATGGATCACATTCTGCAGTCAGCTTTTCATAAGCCTGATTTGCGATACCTTCTGCAACTTCAGGTGTCATTTCATCCAATGTATCCACATAAACACGAACTGTTGCGCTTTTCAGAATCACTTCAGCAGATTCAACACCTTCGATTGTTTCTACAGAAGTTACCACACTAGCCATCTGTGTTTCTGTAATGGCAGGATCCAAGTCTCCTGTAAAACGATCACCAGAAATGGCTGTCCCTGTTGCTGCCTGTGCAGACAACAGAATATACAAGAAAGCAGCACATGGAATCGCAATAATCAGTAATCCAATAATGATAATCCAGCTTGCGGCATCCAGTCTGCCTTTTTTCTTTGTTTTTTCCTCTTGATTTGTCTGTGACATAAACTCACTCCTTAACAGATACATTTTACATGAAAACTAAAAACTTTTCCATAGATTTGTGATGGTTCAAACGTTTTCACATGGTTGTCCCATCATTTCTTTTGATTTTATAGAAAACAGGCATGAATTTTCATACCTGTTTTATTCTATCTCATCTGTTCTTTTAAAATGATTTTCAAATATTCAAGTGTACATCCAGTATTCTCAACAATAAATGCATCACTAAGCCCCGCTTTTAACATAGCAAGGATCATTCTTCGATTCTCTTCTTTGAGTCCAATTACTTTCTCATCAAGCATCTTATTCTGTTCGTCAAGCTTTCTGTTCTGTTCATCCAGTACTTTGTTCTGTTCATCAAGCACTTTGTTCTGTTCATCCAGCACTTTGTTCTGTTCATCAAGTTTTCTGTTTTTTTCATTGATTACTTTACTGACTTCAAGAAGGTTTTCATATTCTTTTTGAACCTGTTTACTTCGTGCTTCAACTGTTTCTCTGTCAAGTTTCAATTGAGCCATATCTTTTGCCCACATATCTCGTGCTATTGCTCTTTGTCTTGCCAATTCATCATGGCTGATCATCTGAAGCACCTCCTTAACTGTCCTGAAAATCTCTTCTGTTTCCAATAACTTCAGTATAAACGGATCCTCTGTGTCCTGTTCATATCGCATTAGAAAATAGATCCATTTTTCTTTCATCGTTAGATTTTCAAATTCTCTGGTTTCAACAATATGATTGACACCTTTCTTCATTTCTATGATATGGGTTTTTAATTTGTCTGTCAATAACACCCCATTTTCAACACTTCTGAAGTAAAACGTATGACTGTAATCGTTCAATTCAGAAAACACATTGCTGGCACACAAAGCAAGGCATGTCACCTCTTCAAGTTCTGTATATGCATCCCCTTTGTTGTTAGAGGATGTAAAAAGCATCGCAGAATAATAAGCTATCCTTTCAGTCAAACCATTCATATGATACACCTGCATCTCTACATCCACACTGCTTTTTGTGTCTACGCTGGCACATAAATCAAAGCGTACATCTTTCCCATTGACATTCATTGGATATAAATCCGTCGGTTTAAAAACAACATTGGTCACTTCAATCCCCGTAAACGCTTTAATCATGTTTGCAAATATTCTCTTCCCCTTTTCTTCATCCATGTAATGCATCGTTTTAAAAACATAGTCATTTCTTAGATTCAACTTATACGATTCCTGGTTCATTCTTACTTCCCTCCTACTTACGTTATTCACCAAAAATCGCTAAAACCTCAAAAAAGGTAAAAAAAAGAGATGCACTGAGCATCTCCTTGTTATCTTTTCTTCAGTTCTTCGTTCAAGAGCTGGTTTGTCATTGCTGGGTTAGCCTGACCTTTTGACTTCTTCATAACCTGGCCCACTAAGAATCCAACTGCACGGCTCTTGCCGTTCTTGAAGTCTTCGATGGACTGTGGATTTTCATCCAGAACCTGATTGATGAGAGCCAGAATTGCAGAAGAATCGCTGACCTGCTTCATACCCTTGGCAGCTGCAACTTCCTTAGGATTTTTGCCTTCCAGAACATCTTCAAACACTTCTTTTGCCTGTTTTCCAGAAATTTCCTTATCCAGAATCATGTTGATGAGTGCACCCAGATGTGCTGCAGTCAGCTTCATAGTAGAGAGTGTTTCGTTTCTCTTTGAAAGCGCACCTGAAAGTTCAGAAATACACCAGTTTGCCGCAATTTTTCCATCCTTGGCAACTTTGCATACTTCTTCATAGAAGTCGGAAAGTTCCTTGTTGGAAATCAGTACATTGGCATCATAGCTTCCCAGTCCGTAGTCATTCATGTAACGGCTGCGGCGCTGATCTGGCAGTTCAGGCAGATTTTCCTGAATATTCTTAACCCACTGTGGATCCAGCTGAATTGGGAAAATGTTTGGTTCAGGGAAATACTTGTAGTCCACTGCTCCTTCTTTCAGACGCATTGTGACAGTTGTCTGTGTTGCTTCATCAAAACGACGTGTTTCCTGTGCAATCTTGCCGCCTTCATCATAGATTTTTGACTGACGTTCAATTTCAAAGTCAACAGCCTTCTGAACATTCGAGATTGAGTTCAGATTCTTGATTTCAACCTTTGTACCATAAATTGGACTTCCTGCAGGTTTCAGGGAAATGTTGACGTCACAGCGCATTGAACCTTCTTCCATCTTGACATCCGATACACCCAGATAGAACAGTGTTTCACGCAGTTTTGATACATATGCTGCAGCTTCCTTGCCGCTTGTCATATCTGGTTTTGATACGATTTCAACCAGCGGTGTACCTGCACGGTTGTAGTCAACCAGAGTCAATGCATCCAGATGGAACTGTTTTGCAGTGTCTTCTTCCATGTGCAGACGTTCAACACCAATACGCTTTGTCCCTGATTCTGTTTCAATGTCCAGATATCCATCAGATCCGATTGGATGGAACTGCTGAGTAATCTGGAATCCTTTAGGCAGGTCTGTATAGTAATAGTTCTTACGGTCAAATTTAACCAGTGTATCCACTCTCATATTCAGTGCAGTACATGCCATGATGGCATAACGTACAGCCTGCTTGTTGACTGCAGGCAGTGTTCCTGGATGTCCCAGATCGATTTCATTGACGCAAGAGTTGGCTTTCATGCCGAATGATGTTGGTGCACCTGAAAACATCTTTGTTTTTGTCTTCAGTTCACAGTGAATTTCAATCCCAATAACTACATCGTAATTCATCTTATTCACCTACCTTGTTCAAATCTTCAATTGCCTGAGCAATATTCAACAGTTCGCCTTCTTCAAAAGCGCGTCCTGTCAGATTTACACCCACTGGCATTCCTTTTGTCATGCCCATTGGTACAGTAATACTTGGATATCCTGTAAAGTTACCCAATGCCATATGATTTTCTGCAACCAGATATGCATCAGACATCTGATCTGCTGCTGGTGCATCCACCTTTGGTGCCCCATTTGCAGAAGCTGGAACAATAAAGGCATCATATTCATTTAAGACACGGTCTACATCTTCACAGATCAGACGACGTACACGCTGTGCCTGACGGAACAGACGTTCCTGATTTTCTACAAACAGACCATAGCTTCCAATCACAAAGCGCTTGCGCACATAAGCACAAAGTCCCTCTGTACGTGTTTTCATCATGATTTCTTCTGAGCTGTCTGCTTCTTTTCTGTTACCAAAGCGGATACCATCCAGATTGGAATGGTTCGCTGTTGCCTCACAGTTGGCAATAAGGAAGTAAGTTGGCAGCACAGCACGAAGCAACTGCTGATTCATTTCAACTTCTTCAACGATAGCCCCTTTAGCCTTCAGTCCATTGACCACATTTTCAAAGCACTTCAGTGTATCCTGGTTGTCAATCGCATCAATAACGTTTTTGATGATCGCAATCTTCTTGCCTGCTACATCACCCTTCACTGCATCCAGATAATGTTCAACCGGCAGATTGCTGCTGGTCATATCCAGATCATCACGCCCAGCCAGCACTTCCAAAGACAATGCAGCATCCTTGACAGTGCGTGTAAATGTTCCTACGTGGTCCAAAGAACTTGAGTAAGGAATAATGCCATAACGACTGATACGGCCATATGTTGGCTTAAATCCAACGATATTGCAGTAAGATGCAGGCTTGCGGATTGAGTCGCCTGTATCTGTACCAATTGCCATTGGTACAACACCTTCTGCAACCAGCACGGCAGATCCACCTGATGATCCACCTGAAATGCAGGTTGTATCATATGGATTTAATACTGGACCTGTCGCTGCAGTCAGGTTTGTTCCACCCATTGCCAGTTCATCCATGGATGTCTTGGCAACAAACACAGCACCTGCTTCACGCAGTTTCTTAACGATGGTTGCATCATACACTGGCACATAGTTGTCCAGAATACGGCTTGATGCAGTTGTACGGATTCCCTTTGTGTTGACATTGTCCTTCAGTGCCACAGGAACACCATACATCAGACCATCTTTGTATTCATTCAGATTTGAAATCTGTTCAGCAGGATCAATAAAAGTAACCACTGCATTCAGCTTTTCATGAGCTTCATGTGCTTTTTTGGCAGCTTCAAGAATTCTTGCTTCTGCATTTTCACTGTTTTTCATCATTTCCAGCATTGTCATGTTACTTCACCACCTTAGGCACACTGAAATGTCCCTGTACAGACTTTGTCGCATTGGCCATTGCCTGTTCCTGAGTAATTGTGTGATCTTCTTCATCTTCTCTTAAATAAACGGTTGGTGTTTCAAATGGATATACCATTGGTTCAACACCTGTTGTATCGATTGCCTCCAGCAATTCAAACTGCTGGCACAATGTCGCAAACTCATCCACAATGCTTGATGCTTCTTCATCGCTCAAATCAAACATCAAACGATTCGCAAGACCCTTAAAATAAGCCTTATCTTTGATTGTTTCCATAGTCTTTCCTTTCTTCACTTTTCTCAAAGTGTTTCTCTATCCGCGAGTTTTTCTTCAAACTCTGCTTCAGACATGACACTGACATTCAATTTACGTGCCTTGTCCAGTTTACTTCCTGCACTTTCACCATAGATGACAAGATCCGTCTTGGCAGAAACACTGCCGCTGACCACTGCACCTAATTGTTCCAAAAGTGCCTGTACTTCCTTACGCCCATAATTTGCCAATGTCCCAGTGACAACGACTTTCTTTCCGGTAAAGAAGCTTTCTTCTGTTTTTGTCTGTGCAGCTTCCATGTTGACTCCTGCCTGGCGCAGATGTTCAATCATAGTGCGATTTCCTTCATCCTTAAAGAAATCCAGAATACCCTGCGCTGTAATCGGTCCAATATCACGAACTTCTTTCAGTTCATCAAAGGTTGCGTTCATCAGAGCATCCATTGTACCAAAGCGCTGAGCTAAAATCTTCGCTGCTTTATCTCCGACCTGACGAATTCCCAATCCGTTGATCAGTTTTTCCAGTGAATTCTGTTTGGAGTTTTCTATCGCCTGAAGCAGATTGCGATAACTCTTTTCCCCAAAACCACTGGTTTCACAGATTTCTGTTTCATATTTGGAAATCTGATAAATGTCTTCAATTGAATTCAGCCATCCCATCTGATGGAATGCTTCCACTTTTTTTGCCCCCAGACCATCAATGTTCATGCAGTCTCGGCTGGCAAAATGAGCTATGGATTCCACAACTCTTGCCGGACAATCCGGATTGATGCAGAAGTAGTGTGCTTCCTTAGGATCTCGCACAATCGCACGTCCACATACTGGACATGTTTTCGGGAAAACATACGGCACCTGTGTTCCATCACGTTTTTCAGGTACAGAGCGCACCACCTCAGGAATGATATCCCCTGCTTTGCGTACGACAACGATATCGCCAATACGAATGTCCTTGTCTTTGATCATATCTTCATTGTGAAGCTGTGCAAAGCTGACTTTTGTCCCTGCCAGAAAAACCTGTTTCAACTGGGCATTTGGTGTAATCTTGCCAGTACGTCCAACTGTGACAAAAATATCTTCCAGAAGTGTCTCTTTTTCTTCTGCAGGGAATTTGTAGGCCACTGCCCACTTTGGCGTACGTGATGTAAATCCCAGCTGACGCTGAATACTGTAGGAATTTACTTTTATCACAACACCATCAATATCATAAGGCAGATCATAGCGAATCTGAGTCAATTCTTCAATAAAGGACCAGATTTCATCTGCATTCTGAAATTTTCTTGAGTATGTTTCATTCACTTTAAATCCCAAGGATTTCATCCACATCAGTGAATCATAATGATTGTCAAAACCATAAATTTCACCATCCGGCAGATGATACCAGAAGCCATCCAGACCACGCTTTGCGGCTATTTTAGAATCCAGCTGTCGAATAGAACCTGCTGCTGCATTGCGGCAGTTGGCAAACAGTTCTTCACCGTTCTCTTCACGTTCCTTGTTGACCTTCTCAAAGCTTTTTTTCGGCATGTAGATTTCACCGCGAATTTCCAGATCCTGATCATATTCAATCTTCATTGGAAGTGATTTGACCGTTCTGACATTGGCAGATACATCTTCACCGACGACACCATCACCTCGTGTAACAGCCTGAGAAAACTGCCCATGCAGATAAGTGACTGACATTGCAAGACCATCAATCTTGCATTCTGCCACATACTCCACATTTCCAACTTCCTGTTCAATCTTTTCACAGAAACTTTTCAGTTCTTCATAGTTGAACACATTGCCCAGTGACAGCATTGGTCTTTTATGTTCCACTTTATCAAAGCTGTCCAGCACCTGTCCGCCTACCTTATGCGTTGGTGAATTGGGATCATCATACTCAGGATACTGAGTTTCCAGATCCATCAGTTCTCTCAACAGTTTGTCATAATCCAGGTCTGAAATCGTTGGATTGTCCAAAACATGGTATTCATAATTGTATTGATTCAGCTTCTTTCGAAGCAATTCAATTCTATCTTTCATGAGTGACCTCCTGAACTGTATTATTATAACACAAAAAGAATTCCCTTAGGAATTCTTCTTTTTTAAAGATGGATGTTTTGCCAGAATCTTTTTGATGCCATGCGGGAATGGGAAGGCAATTTCAGCCAGACCTTCTTTTACAGACAGCACAATTCCTTCTCCAAAGACACCATGAATCACAATATCATTGGCTTTGATGCCATTTCTAGGTTTCATTTCCATTGGACGCTCTAAACGTACAGGCTCAAAATCATCTTCCAGAGGACGGATGTTGTATTCTTTTGGTCTTCCATATTCAAAAGATGCACCAATATGTTCAATCGTATCTTCACTGACTTCATCAATGAAACGTGACTTCATGCGAGGCTTCTGCAGAATATAGCTGAATCCGCCAGCTTCTGTGATATAGAGCTTGCGTTTTGCACGTGTCATTGCAACATAAGCCAGACGTCTTTCTTCTTCAAGACCCTTTAAACCATCCTGCATGGAACGTTCTGATGGGAACACACCATCATTCATGCCGCATAAAAACACAGTATCAAATTCAAGTCCCTTTGAAGCGTGCACAGTCATCAGCTGTACAGCTTGACCTGTTTCCATTTCTGATTTATCCCCATACAGTGAAACCAGCTGCAGATATTCTTCCAGATCGCTCTCAGGATAATTCACGCTGAAAGACTGCACATCGGCAATCAATTCCTTCAGGTTTTCAAGACGTTCAATCTCCTTGTCATCTTCCAGCATGCTTCTGTATCCGGATTCATCAATCGCCATTTCCAAAAGTTTAAAGATTTCAGCACCTTCATTTGCCTTCTTGCGCCAGCGTTCAATCATTGTGACAAACTCATCAATGGTCTTCTGATTTTTACCACTGAACAACTTATGATTCTTCATGGCTTCATACATCGACGTGCCATCTAGCTGAGCCTGTTTTAAAATTGTATCTGTGCTCTTGTTGCCAAGCCCACGTTTTGGTTTATTCAAAATACGCATCAATGCCAGATCATCACCACCGGAAATCATTCTTAGATAACACAGTGCATCCTTGATTTCAGCACGTTCATAGAACTTCACACCACCAAAAATGATGTACGGAATATGTTCATCCAGCAAACCTTTTTCAATTGCACGAGACAGATAATTGGAACGATACAGCACAGCCATGTCTTTCCATGCTTTTCCCTTTTTATGCAGTTCAGACATCTTGCTGGCAATCCAGCGTGCTTCATATTCATCTGATGCACTGCTGTAATGGGTAATCTTTTCAGCATCCGCATTCGATGTAAACAAGGCCTTTTCAACACGATTTCTGTTGTTGAGAATCAATGAGTTGGCCCCTTCAAGAATCTGAGGTGTAGATCGGTAATTTTCATTCAGAATGATGGTTTCACACGGTGCAAAATCCTTTTCAAAATTCATGATGATGTTCACGTCTGCACCACGCCATGTATAAATCGTCTGGTCAGGATCCCCTACGACATATACATCATTTTTTCTGCCTGCTAAATGACGAATCAGTTCATACTGAATACGAAGTCGGAGGCCAAGCGGTCTTAGGAAGACAAATT
>JAZRUQ010000167.1:0-4016 GCA_045652605.1 Erysipelotrichaceae bacterium | reverse complement strand
CACAAAGCAGATGTGCAAACTTGTTTCAATCATCATTAAGGGCGAAGAAGCCGAACAGCTGGATATCAACACCGACGCACTGGATCCTGCACTCATTCAGTTGCCATCAACCGCATTGTCTGTCGCACAGAATCTGACAGTGACCATGAGCAATATCGTTATCAAACTGATCAATGATGCCAAGATTTACCTGATTGAAAAGACATCAACTGCCAAGGAAAGTGTTGAACAGGCAGAGCAGGTCATCAACGATCTGGATACAAAGATTACAAACTACCTGATTGAAATCTCCAAACATGAACTGAATGACGTTGAAATGAAGCAGTACACTGCTAACCTGCAGATTGTCAAGAATCTGGAACGTATTGGTGATTTAGGTACCAATCTGATTGAATTCTACCAGATGGTTCATGAGGCAAAAGAAAGCTTCTCACCAGAGGCTGTTGAAGAAATTTCCGGAATGTCTGATCGCCTGCTTGATATGGTTCATCTGGGCATGATGACATTTGAAGACAAGAGTGAAAATGCTTTTGTGATGCTGAAAGACAATGAAGAAAAGCTTGACAACATGGAATACAATTATCGTCAGCTCCACTTCAAGCGTATCCGTGACAAACAGTGTACAAGTACAGTGGCAGGTTCTATTTACTGTGATATCTTAGGTACACTTGAACGTATGGGTGACCATACCGTCAACATTGCAAGAAGCGCTCTGGAAGTCCCATCTCACATTGAAATCAAAAAAGAACACCTCAACTAAACACAAAAGGAACTGAATCCAGTTCCTTTTTTAATCTTCTAAAGCATCGTAGCATTCAATAATCTTCTGCACTAAAGGATGACGAATAACATCATCACTGGTGAGCTGACAGAATGCAATTTCAGCAATACCTGATAAAATCTTCTGTACATCCAATAATCCACTACGTTTGCCGCGCATCAAATCCACCTGAGTGATATCTCCTGTAATGACCATTTTAGAATTGAAACCTAAACGTGTCAGAAACATCTTCATCTGCATTGGTGTTGTATTCTGCGCTTCATCCAGAATCACAAATGCATCTTCCAGTGTACGTCCTCTCATATAGGCAAGTGGAGCAATTTCAATGATACCCTTTTCCATATATTTCTCACATGTTTCTTTTGACAACATCTCATAGAGAGCATCATAAAGCGGAATCAGATAAGGATCCACTTTCTCTTTTAAATCACCAGGCAGAAAACCAAGGCTTTCCCCTGCCTCAACTGCAGGACGAGTCAGCACAATCTTTTTAATAATTCCTTTTTTCAAAAGTTCCACTGCATAAACCACTGCAAGATAAGTCTTACCTGTACCTGCAGGACCAATCGCAAAAATAACATCTTTCTTTTCCATAGAACGGACAAATTCCATCTGTCCCATTGTTTTAGGGGCAATAGGTTTGCCACTGAGCGTTTTTCCAATGACCTTGGTCATCAATGTATCCAGATGCACTTCCTTGCCCTGAATGATTCTACGATACGCATAGATAATATCTCTTTGAGAAATACGAATCTTCTTATTCAGGCAATGCATCAAAGCTGTCAACAGCTTTTCAAAGATTTCTTTCTTATGTTCATCTGCATCCATCATGATAAAAGATGCATCACGATAAACCAGTGTACACCCAAACAGCTCTTCCATCAGCTTGAGATTCTTATCCTGAAAACCAATCAATTCCATTGCTTTTGCTTCATCCAGATGTTCCACAGTTACGGTTTGTTTGTTAGTCAACGACGTTCCTTCTTTCTACTGCTTTGTAATATCTTCAATACACGTATAAAGTACTGATATTCTTATTTTACCCTCACTTGATCTAACTTGCAAAATATTTTCTTTCAAAACCTCTTCATCTTCACTGATTTCAGCTTCTATCTGACTTCTGCATCCATATAAAAGCCGCAGAAAATCTAAGACAGTAATTTCACGCTCAGCATCAATTTCACTATAAACTGTTGTCCACGTCAAACCATAAACCTTTCCACTGACAGCTAAAGAAATGGATCGACCTTTAGAATCGATTAGAGAAGACTGAACCAATACATCTTCAGGATGAACCACCTGATTCAATTCCACACAAGGATTCCCATGCAGAACATCAAACTTGACCACAACCGCATGTTTTGTACTGATTAAAGAATCAGATGAAAACTGATGAATCTGAGATGCTTCTTTATGATTGAACTGGATATTTAAAAGCGAGGCTGAACGTGTTACTTCAAGCCATGAAAGATCGTGAAGAAATTTCACTTTCAGCTCGTGTTTTAAACTCTGTTCGAACTCTTTCTCTAAAACCAGTCTTCCCTGTCCAATCCGATTCTCTTTAAGATAGTACTGTATTTCCTGTTTTAACGATTCATCAGTTGATTGAAACTCTATTTTAAAAATCGTATTTGATAGTACGAAATAAAGCACAATTATCCATATCATGAGGAAATGGTGAAAAGGTTGAGACAACTGATGCATAAGAAATCCAATCAAACCTGTCACACGCAGAATCTGAGCATCACCAAAACACTTCAGCAGCAATTTCTTCTGTTCTACCAGACAGAAAAACTCCACCTTATCTGTTTTTTCAGTAACTCTGTAAATTTCAAGATGAAAGCGATGAGAACGATTTAAAACTTCCTGCAGTGATTCACTGACAGAAACATGAATCATACCAAAAAGAAAATTAGCGTTCATTTAATTCAACAGCCATCACTTTCCCTTTAACAGTTAAATCTCGATCACTTAGACTGGATACATGAAAATCTCTTCCTTTTACCTCTATGACCCCCTGTTTAATCAGACATCTGATACGACACGATTCGATAATCAGTATCTGTTCAAGTTCTTCAATCTGTATTCCTTTGTTGTCAAGCAGAATCATTCTTTCACATCCTCTTTACAACATATGAAAACAAATAAAAAAAAGAAGCCTAAGCTTCTTATTTTGAACGACGTGCTTTGCGAGCAGCTTCCTGCTTCAATTTACGTTTTACACCTGGCTTAACGTAGAATTCTCTCTTACGAGCTTCAGCAAGGGTTCCATTTCTAGAGACCTGACGCTTGAAACGACGCAGTGCATCATCCAAAACTTCGTTCTCTTTTAATACGACTCTAGGCATACTAACCCTCCCTTCTGATGTAACCGTGTATATTATATAGGAAGACACTTTTAAATGCAAGATTTATTTCACATTTAAACACTTCTTTTTTGCATAAAACTCAACTAATATGAATTTTCATCTTCATTTTCGAAATAATACTTATGTAATATTTCTTTTGCAACATTCTGATCTCCAGGCCATGGTTCACGTCCATATTCAGAATACATGAATTCTTCGTCACCTTTTCCAAGAATCAGAATTGTATCCTGTATATTAGCCATTTCAATAGCCTGACGAATTGCATCATAACGGCTTTCGATAATGATGTAATTTGTTTTTGAAATTCCCTGTGCTATATCCTGTGCAATATCAATAGGATTTTCATCACGAGGATCATCTTCAGTCAGAATAATCATGTCGCAATAGCGATCTGCAAGTTGACCAAAAATAGGACGTTTCTTGGTATCACGTTTACCTGCAGAACCAAACACCGCAATAATACGACGATCAACCGGTGTAATCTTAGCTGCAAATTCGAAAATCTGTTTAAGACCATCTGGAGTGTGCGCAAAGTCAACCAGAATATTAAATGGCTGTCCTTCTTCTACCTTTTCCATACGCCCATCAATCTGCCCAATCGATGGAATCGCATCAATAATCTGTTCCAGATCATAATTGGTCTGATGCAGAGCAGCAATTGCTGCCAGAAGATTATAAATATTGAACATCGCAATCAGATTTGTTTCAACTCGATATTCCTTGCGCATGACTTCCAGAGTAAAGATTGTACGATCAGCCAGAATATGAATATCTTTAGCGCGATAATCCGCTTCATTGACAATACCATAACTGAAACAATGCGCCTTGCAGCCCTTAACAATATCAGCACCTCGAGGATCATCGAT
>JAZRUQ010000166.1:0-7032 GCA_045652605.1 Erysipelotrichaceae bacterium | reverse complement strand
AATATCCTTGCTTGACATAAATAAATATACGCATGGTTCTTCTTTCGCAAGAAGCATAGCTCCTTCATCATTTTCAGGCAGTATGATGGAGCCTTCAATTAAATTGGACAGATAATTGATATCAATATCTGTGCCATCCTGTTTATCATCAATGCTTGTAAAATCACAAAGATAAACAACATCCGCTTTTTTTAATGCATCTGCAAACTGCTGCGCAAAATACAGAACACGTGAAGCACGATGCGGTTTAAAGATCGCTACAAGTTTATGATCTGGAAAACGTTTACGGGCAGTATCTACAGTAACAGATACTTCTGTTGGATGATGAGCATAATCATCCACAAAGATATTCTGACCACACTTTTCGACACTGAAACGACGTTTTGTACCGCCAAACTGGCTCAATGATTCTTCAATCTGAGCAGCATCAAGTCCCATCAGATAGCCAATTGTAATAACCCCTAAAGAGTTCCACAACAGATGATGTCCGACAAATGGAAGCACAAAATGACCAAACAGATTGCCTTGAATCAAGACATCAAAACTCATCTGTGTACTTGTTTCTTCAATATTCACTGCAACTACATCGTTATCAGAATTCTCACCATAATAAAGCACTTTCTTGCCCTTAAGATTTAAAGCACGTGCCTTTTCATCATCACCAAAAACAGCCAGTGCACCTTTGACATTTTCTGCAAATTCCTCATAAGCAGATGAATAGTCTTCTTCAGAAGTAAAGTAATCCACGTGATCAATTTCGACATTGGTAATAATTGCATAATCTGGATGATATGCAAGGAAGTGACGTCTGAATTCACATGCTTCAACCACAAGGTTTTCACTGTCACTGTGAATTTTACCAGTACCATCACCAATCAGATAACCTGTAGGCATCCATTGATTGAGCATACAGCTCATCATACCTGTTGTTGTTGTCTTACCGTGAGAACCTGCAACACAGACAGAACGATACCCTTTAATCAGTTCTCCCAGATATTCATGATATCTGAAACATGTCACAGTTGGATTGTTTCTTGCAGCTGCGACTTCTTCAAAATCTTCAAGAAATGCATTTCCGATAATGACAGTTGCATCATCAGGAATGTTTTCAGATGAAAAAGGAAGAATTTCAATTCCTCTTTCACGCAATGGGTCTTCTGTAAAGAAATGTTTTTCTAAATCAGAACCTTTTACCTCATGTCCTAAATCATGAAGCATGCAGGCAAGTGCTGCCATGCCAGTTCCTTTAATGCCAATAAAATAGAACAAGTTCATCCCTCTATTCTTCATCGCCGAATAAATTCAGCTGGCTTTCTACTATTTTATGTGTCGTTACCTTTTCCGGTTCACTTTCACTTAATGAACGAATCAGAGAATCAAGATCATTTGGATCATCTTCACGCTGTTGGTGAACACTTTCAAACCATGCATCATCCACTTTTGGCTCTGGTTTGCTGAGCAAATCATCAAGTGACACATTTTCAACATCTTCTTCCTTTACAACTCGATTAGAAGTCATTGCAGATTTAGAATCCTTTGTTACACCATAAATCGGTGAAATAACAGTACCCAGCAGCGAATTGTTCGGAACGACCTTACGTTTTGACTGTGGCGCAGTCAAATCACTGACAGACTTTTTATCATCATCCAGCAGTCCATAAATCGGTGAAATCACCTGTGAAAATTCATACTCAACTTCACGTTTAGCAGTAAACTTAGGGACATTGATTTTTTCAGGCTTAGCAGGATCCAAATCAATCATGATGCCTTTGGATTCCTGTGGTTTAGCCTGAGCCTCATCTGTTTCCATCACTTCTTCAGGCTTTTCTACTGAAACAGGTTCAGATTTTTCTTCTTTCAATGTAACAGGTTCTGCTTTTTTAGGAAGTTCAGGTTCTACAGCTTTCGTACGGATTTCAATGACCGGCTCATCAACCTCAAAACTATCTTCCAACTCTTCGATTTCTTCTTCTTCAAACAAAAGATTTACTAATTTCTTAAACATCATTTGCTCCTCCTATTCTTCAATAAATTCATCCACCCAGACATCTGGCATATCTTCTATAGGATCATCCACTTCTGGTTCATCTTCTTCAAACTGGCCAGTGTCCACACCACCTAAAAGTTCATCAAGTCGCCCGCTTTCAGCGATTTCCTGCTGAAAGAGATCAACCTGTTCTCTTTGATGTTCATCTGCTGGTTTTGATGAATAATAAAGGATGATTTCAAGTTCATTTACTTCAACACTGCGAGCTAATTTCAGCATCTGAACCACAACATCATCAATCATGACATAATCAACTGCTGAATAAAAATTCACGAAATGTGTCTGCACATCAACATAATATTTACCATTATTCAAAAGGTAAACAGACACTGAATAATCATAATCATTCCCATCACAAGCGTCCAGCTGTCCTGAAATGAATACAATTTCATCGCCATTAGCTTTTGGCTCAGTCAATACATCAGGATAATACTTGGTGTTGATCACTGATGAAATATCAAGGTTCATCACCACTTCGACATTATCAATCAGAAACACATTGGAAGTCATGGTTGACTCCATTCTTCCTACCGATGGTTCCGCATAATAACTGAATAATGTCTTATGATTATCTGCTATACACATAGCAGGCTGTTGGATGACTTTTTCAATTTTCTGATTCAATGAATTCTGCAGACCAGCAGGATTAGCTGAGCAGCCGCAAAGCATCAGAATACTAAGCACAATCCAAAATTTTTTCATGAGACCTCCTTACTTCGTAAGTTTTGTCCAAACGGCACGATAAATCGGCTGATTCAATTCTACAAATTTAGTTTCATATTCAGTCATTACATCTTCAGGGTGTTCCTCTGCACGGAAATCAACACTGACATCTGTCAAAACAAAATTGCACTGTGCAAATTCCAGCAAAGAAAACTCAAAAAGTTTACGATTATCTGTCTTCATGATGATTTGACCTTTTTCACTCAACAGATTTTCATATACCTCAATGAAACGACGATGACTTAAACGACGTTTCTTATACCCTGCTTTTGGCCATGGATCAGAAAAATTCAAATGAATGACATCCACTTCACCATGCTCAAACCATTCATCAATCTTTTCAGCATCCATTGCAATCAACAGCTGATTCACGTTGTTAGAATCAACCAGTTTCTTAGCTGCAATAGCTGCAACATTGATGTTTTTTTCAACACCAATCCATCCACTTTCAGGATACATTGCGGCCATATGAGTAAAATAATCACCTTTTCCGCAGCCGATTTCAAGGTGCAGATTTTCTTTATTCAATCGTGCTCTCCAGTTCCCTTTCATAGAAGCAGGAGATGCAATAACAACTTCTTCATGTTCGGTCAGAAATGGTTCTGCCCAGCTTTTTTTACGCATTCTCATTTTTATTACCTCACTTTAACATTCTATCATATTTCAAAGCTTGTTTGTAAGCAGTTTTCATAGAATTTATGAAAATTTCATTCATATGCTAAAACTATAAATTACTGTTTTCTTGTACAAATTCTTGAAACTTTGATAAAATAAAATAAGAAAGGATTCACATTAGTGATACTTAGATATTATGGGAAAATATTTTGGAACTGATGGTTTCCGAGGTGAAGCCAACAAGAATCTGACTGCAGATCACGCATATAAAATCGGCCGTTTTTTAGGATGGTATTATACAGAACTTAGAAACAGAGAAAACAAAGAAGGTTCTCCTCGAATTGTCATTGGAAAAGATCCACGTCTTTCCAGCTATATGTTTGAATATTCATTGATTGCAGGATTGGTTGCATCTGGTGCTGATGCATACATGATGCATGTCACCCCTACTCCATCTGTTGCCTATATCGCAAGAGTTGATCAGTTTGACTGCGGCATTATGATTTCCGCAAGTCACAATCCATACTATGACAATGGAATAAAACTGATTAATTCGCAAGGCGAAAAGATGGATCAGGCTACAATTGATTACATTGAAGCTTATCTTGATGGAAATCTTGAAATTTTCGGTGAAAAAATCACTGAAGTTCCATTTGCACATCGTGAAAGAATCGGTAAAACAGTTGACTATGTATCAGGAAGAAACCGTTATGTAGGCTATCTTATTTCTTTAGGCATTTATTCATTCAAAGGAGTCAAGGTTGCTCTGGATTGTGCAAATGGCGCATCATGGAACGTTGCAAAGTCTGTCTTTGATGCATTAGGAGCTACAACTTACGTCATTAATGCAGAACCTAACGGCACAAACATCAACAACAACGCAGGTTCAACTCATATTGATGTACTGCAGAAATATGTTGTAGACAATCATATGGACATTGGTTTTGCCTACGATGGTGATGCTGACCGCTGTCTGTGTGTTGATGAAAAAGGAAACATCATTACGGGTGACCACATTCTTTATGTTTATGGATGCTATATGAAAGAAAGAGACAAGCTGATCAACAACACTGTGGTTACAACTGTCATGTCAAATTTCGGATTGTACAAAGCATTTGATGCATTGAATATCGGATATGCAAAAACTGCTGTTGGAGATAAATATGTCTACGAATACATGTCAAAAACAGGCTGCCGCTTAGGCGGTGAACAGTCAGGGCATATCATCTTCTCTAAATATGCTTCAACTGGTGATGGTATTTTGACATCACTGAAGATGATGGAAGTCATGATGGCGAAAAAGAAAAAAATGAGTGAACTTGTCTCAGATCTGACTATCTATCCTCAGGTGCTCAAAAACATTCGTGTAACAGACAAGACAACTGCTCAGAATGATCCTGCTGTTGTACAAGCTGTAAAAGATGTAGAAGAAGCATTAGGTGATTCCGGAAGAATTCTGGTCAGAGAATCTGGCACAGAGCCTTTGGTACGCGTTATGGTTGAAGCACAAGATCTTGAAACATGTCAGAAACACGTTGATCATGTGATTGATGTCATCATTGAAAAAGGTTATAAAGCATAAAGTGAGCTCATCAAGCTCACTTTTCTTATCTAAAAGAAAAAGCTCTCTGAAACTTCAGAGAGCTGTTTTAATTAGTCCTGTTTCTTTTTGAAAACACGTTTTTCGCCACGTGGACGATCCTGCTTAGGCTTTTCTTCATAGCCTTCAGGTTTTTCCAGAAGATCTCTTGCAGAAACGTTGACACGTCCCTTTTCATCGATTTCTGTAACAACAACCTTAACGATGTCACCCATTGCCAGCTTATCTTCAGGCTTTTCTACACGTTCCCAAGCAATCTTGGATACATGCAACAGACCATCTGTATTGCCGAACAGGTTAACGAATGCACCGAACTTTTCAATGCGGACAACCTTACCTTCGTAAATGTCGCCAACTTTTGCTTCACGGATAATGTTTTCAATCCATGTTTTTGCCTTGTCGAGCATTTCCTGATCGTTATGGTAGATTACGCAGCGTCCATCATCTTCGATATCAATCTTGCACTGACCGCATTCATCGATGATCTGGTTGATGACCTTACCACCTGTTCCGATTACTTCACGAATCTTATCTACAGGAATCATCATGTTAACCATCTTAGGAGCATACTTAGAAACATGATCGCGTGGAGCTTCAATAGCACCCATCATGTTTTCCAGAATTTCCATACGACCCTTACGAGCCTGTTCCAGAGCTTCTGTCAGGATAGCACGGTTGATACCATCAATCTTGATATCCATCTGCAGACCAGTAATACCTTCAGTAGTACCAGCTACCTTGAAGTCCATATCACCATAGTGGTCTTCCATACCCTGAATATCACTCAGCACTGTATAGTGATCACCCCAAGTAACCAGACCCATTGCAATACCAGCAACTGGACGCTTGATTGGAACACCAGCAGCCATCAGAGCCATTGTACCTGCACAAGTTGAAGCCTGTGAGCTTGAACCGTTTGATTCCAGAACTTCTGCAACCAGACGAATTGTGTATGGGAATTCTTCTTCTGAAGGAACAACCTGCAGCAGTGAGCGTTCAACCAGAGCACCATGACCAATTTCACGACGTCCAGGAGATCCCATACGTCCAACTTCACCTACTGAATATGGTGGGAAGTTGTAATGGTGGATGAAACGCTTTGAATCAACTTCAGTCAAATCATCAATGATCTGATTGTCACCCATAGCACCCAATGTACATACGCTCAGTACCTGAGTTTCACCACGAGTAAACATCGCTGACCCATGTGCACGAGGCAGCAGGTCAACCTGAGAATTCAAAGGACGAATTTCATCAACTTCACGTCCATCTGGACGAATCTTTTCAACTGAAATCAGACGACGAACCTCATTCGCAACGATTTCAGTGCAGTATTCACGAGTCATCTTTACTGCTTTATCTTTTGCCTTGTCACTTTCAAATGACATAGCTTCTACTGCAGCAGCCATTTCATCTGTGATGTCATCAATCTTGCCATAGCGTTCCAGCTTCTGCTTGATTGATACAGCTTCTTCAAGACGAGCTTTTCCGTTTTCATCAACATATGCCTTGATTTCAGGCTTGATTTCATACAGAACAACATCCATCTTATCCTTAGCGCATTTAGCGATAATTTCTTCTTGGAAGCTGCAGAGCATCTTGATGTATTCATGACCAAACAGCAGTGCACCCAGCATAGCTTCTTCGCTTACTTCTTTTGCACCAGCTTCAACCATGTTGATTGCATCTTTAGTACCAGCAACAGTCAGGTTAATATCTGAACGTTCCATCTGTTCGTTAGTTGGGTTGATTACATATTCGCCATCAATGCGACCAACGATAACACCAGCAATAGGACCATTGAATGGGATATCAGATACACACAGTGCGCAGCTTGCCCCAAACATTGCAGCCATTTCTGGTGAGCAGTCTGGATCAACAGACAGTACAGTATTGACTACCTGTACTTCATTACGGAAACCTTCCGCAAACAAAGGACGGATTGGACGGTCAATCATACGAGCTGTCAAAGTCGCATGTTCACTTGGTCTTCCTTCTCTTCTTAAAAATCCTCCAGGGATCTTCCCTACTGAATACAGTTTTTCTT
>JAZRUQ010000165.1:0-8355 GCA_045652605.1 Erysipelotrichaceae bacterium | reverse complement strand
AAAAACACTTTCTTCACGCACGGCGATAAAAAAGCGTATTTCCGCATACATAACGGAATTTCATTAAAAATAAAGAGTTCTGTCGAACAAACAAGCCCCTACTGGGCAACGGCGAGTCTGACAAGAGACAACACATCCTTTCAATTAATGGCGTTATTATAGCAGAGGTTGAAATAAAATGCAAATTTCTTCAACAAAAATAAAAAAGAAGGAAAGAACTCCTTCTTTGATATTACTATTCAGCTGGGATAACTGAACCATCAGACCATGTTTCGCTGATGTAATTCTTTACTGCTTCAGATTTCAGAACTTCAACCAGAGCAACGATTTTTGCATCCTTTTCATGGCCCTTCTGACATGCAACGATATTGACATAAGGGTTTGTAGAATCAGCCTGTTCCAGAATCACTGTATCTTCAACCGGGTTCAAACCTGCAGAAATTGCATAGTTCCCATTGATCGCGACCAGATCACCTTCACCCTGTTCAAAGACTGTTGTCAGCATTTCAGGTTTTACTTCAGTAAATGTCAGATTCTTAGGATTTGCAATAATATCTTCAACAGTTGCATTCTGACGATCAACATCAGCACCCAATGTAATCAAACCTGCCTTTTCAAGGATAGCCAGAATACGTCCATGGTCAGCTACAGAGTTAGACAGGATCACTTCAGCACCATCAGGAATAGCATCAACAGAATCAATTGTTTTTGAATAGAAGCCGAATGGTTCAATATGAATACCCGCTACATTGGAAATATTGTATCCATTTGCAGCCACTTCACCATTAAAAAATGGGACATGCTGGAAGAAGTTTGCATCCACTTCACCTGCATCCAAAGCTTTATTAAAGATGTAGTAATCATCCAGTTCAATAATTTCAAGAGTCAGTCCATAGTCTTTTTCAAAAATATCTTTAGTGAATTCCAGAATCTGACAATGCGGAGAAAGTGTACATGATACAGTCAGAGTCTTTTCATCAGATTTAGAGTCAGTGTTGGATGAGCATGCGCCTAAAGTCAAAGCACAAGCAAGAGTTAAAAGTAAAGCGATGATTTTTTTCATATTCATTTCCTCCATCATTATCTTTTATCGATTTTCTTCACAATGCGATCCCCCAGGCCCTGAATCACAAAGACAAGCAGGACAATCAGGATAGTTGCAGTGTAGAGAACTGCGTTGTTTCGGCGGACAAATCCATACATATAGGCAAGATTGCCAAGTCCACCACCACCAATGGCCCCAGCCATCGCTGTATAAGAAATCAGGCTGATACCTGTTACGCATACTCCTGAAATCAAAGCTGGAAGTGATTCTGGAAGAAGCACTTTGAAGATAATCTGAAGCTTGCTGGCCCCCATGGCTTTGGAAGCTTCTATTGTTCCTTTGTCCACTTCAGTAAAGGCAATCACACAAAGTCGTGCATAGAAAGGTGCTGCCGCAAAAACAAGGGATGGAATTGCAGCTTTTGCCCCAAGCATTGTACCTACCAGAAACTTCGTCAAAGGAATAATCAGAATCATCAGAATGATGAATGGTACTGCACGAAGCACATTGACAATCAAATCAGCAATTGGATTCATGATTTTATTTTCATACAATCCACCGCTTTGTGTGCAATACAACAAAATCCCAACAACCAGACCAATCAGCACCGCAAATACCAGCGAACCAAATGACATAAACAAGGTTTCATAGAATGCTTCCAGCATCTGATCAAAATTAATAGCACCGAAGAATTCGTTCATCCTATAACACCTCCACCTTTACACCTTCTGCCTCAAGCAGCTGAGTGAATTCTCTGTATTGAGCAGGTGTGCCATCACTGATGTGTGAATAAATCTCACCCATCGGTCCAACAGGACCTGTTGTAATATTGGAATTGACAATGCTGACAGGGATATCTACTTTACGGATCACTTCCGCTAAAATCGGACGATTGCTGATATCACCAGTAAATATCAATCTTAGCAGCTGCCCATATGGATACAGTTTCTTTAAGTCTGAACGAAGTTTTTCAATGTTTCCTGCACCAATTGTCTGAACAAATCGGCGTGTCACTTCATGATGCGGCTTTTCAAAGACTTCTTTTACTGTTCCTTCTTCAACTACTTTTCCTTCGCTCATCACTGCAATACGACGACAGATCTTCTGTACAACTTCCATTTGATGAGTAATCATGACAATTGTAATTCCCATTTCTCGATTAATACGATTCAGAAGTTCAAGGATTGAATCAGTCGTTTCAGGGTCTAATGCACTGGTTGCTTCATCACACAACAGAATCTTCGGATTGTTCGCAAGAGCTCTTGCGATTCCTACACGCTGCTTTTGTCCACCTGAGAGTTCACTTGGATAAGCATTTTCTCTGCCTTCAAGGCCAACAAGACGAATCAGTTCCTGAACTCTCTGCGTTCTTTCCGTCTTGTCAACTTTGGCAATTTCAAGTGGGAAGGCAATGTTTTCTGCAACCGTTCTTGACCACAGAAGATTGAAATGCTGAAATATCATACCGATTTTCTGACGCTCAAGTCTCAACTGATTTTCTGGCAGACTCGAAATTACCTTACCATCAATGATCACTTCACCAGAGGTCTGCTTTTCCAGCTGATTGATGATACGTACCAGCGTTGATTTGCCAGCTCCAGAATACCCTACAATCCCAAAAATATCTCCATCCTCAATTTTGAGTGTTACCCCACGTACTGCGTGAATTTCTGTATTCTTGCCGGTAAATGTTTTAACGATATTTTTTAATTCAATCATGACATCACCCCTTAAAAATAAAAAATCCCGTCCCCTATAAGGACGAGATGAATTCTCGTGTTACCACCTTAATTTAAAACTGTATCACTACAGTTTCCTCATCAGGTACGCACATTGTGTTATACCTTAGCTCTGTAACGGGAGCTCCCGCCATAGCCTTACTCAATCGTTCGGTATGAGGCTCCAAGACCATTTTCAATCAACTTTCATTTATCTGTTTTCAGCTGCCCAGACTCTCTGCAAAACTCCTGTTGATTTACTTTTCTTTTCATTGCCTTTAATAATTAAATTATAGGTCACGACTATATCAAAGTCAATTCTTTTTTCACGTTTTTGTAATCGTTTACAAAGATTTAATACTGTTTTCATAGTTGTTACATCAAATTAAGAAAAAAGGGATTTTCACCCTTATTTCTTAAATGTTCGAATTTGTATCATCTTATTTTCAGCTTCAACTTGATACAGTACATCATTTTGATTCAATATAATAATTCCTTCACTTAAATAGAATGTTTCTGTTGAAAGAAGCTCATTGTTTTCATCTAATTGAACAACAGTCACTTCATCAGCCTGTTTCGGAAGATACAGCTGCAGCTGAATATCATCATGTTGACTGATCAGATAATATTCATTGACATCCTGGTTGTATTGCAGTTCATAAGATTCATGTTCCAAAGGGCGAAACTGTGTTCCGTTCTGATAGATTGTCCATCCACCATAAACCAGAACTGCAACCAAAGATAGAATCTTAACAATAGCGCTGCCAGTAATTTTATCCAAAGAGACCGTTTTCCATAAATCTTCCAGCTTTTCAAAACGACCATAAATCGTTTTTGCATAAGCATCATTGCGCTGTGCATCAGTAAAAGGATGACCACAATTGCCGCAGTAATTTGCTTTGATTCTATTTTCAGTTTTACACTTTTCACAAATCATTGCACTCATCCTCATTTCTCAACAACCTCAGCAACATACCATTGGCCTGCTGCATTGACAAATGTCATCACATATTCTTTTTCATTATCACGATGAATCAGGTTAACCTGTGCGATTCTATAACCGTCTTCTACAAGCTGATCGCTCATCTCAGTTGATACAGTCTGCCCAAGATTCTCAAACCAGTTAATTTCAAACTCTATTCCAAGCTCGATTGTATCTTTGATATCTTTTTCAGATGAATACCCAAACTCTTGAGGAAGGAAATAAATCTTCAGCCCTGAGAGTGTTTCATACATCATTTCCCACAGCAGATCATCATAATAGCGCAGACTTTTCGGATCATCACTTACATCTGTAACCTGAAGAATGCGCCAGTTATGATCACGATAAACCAGACAGATATCAAACATAGTCTCTGTTGTCATGCCATTGGCAACAAGCGTTTCTACCAGTGTAACTTCTGCAACCGAATATCCGGCATTTCTTTGATTAGTTGAAGAAGAATATGAAATCCATTCTGGATCCACTTTTAAAAGATGATAATCCAGCTCTATGGATTCTAGACTATTCACTTCAGTTACATCAAATGATGGGATAAAATGAAACTTTATATCAGGATCTTCAAATTCTTCATAATGGATCAAAGCTTCTGCTTCAGCAGCACGAGCTGCATTACGAGCCGCTTCAAAATATAAGTCTACAATTTCTTTTACTTCAAGCTGTGCATCAGTCATATGAATTTCCTGATTTAAGACTTCATCCACATGTTTATCGTTGGTTTGATTTTGAATAACTGGATCACTTGAAAAATCAGGACGCTGTGTAACACGCGGAATTCCACTTCCTGCAATTGCATTGACACTGATGGCTGCAACAAGTGAAATTGTAAACACCATGCCGTACAGATGAGATTTAAGAAAATTCATGATGATATCACGTAATGAATCTTCGAGATTCCCTTTCAGTTTATCTTTGGTGCGATCAATCAGAAAATCCTTCAAAAGTTCATCTTCAGCATTCAGATTTTCCTGACAACGATAACACAATAAATCTTCTGCACGGTTTTCTGCTCCGCAGAATGTACAATATTTCTTTTCCATAAAGCTCCTATCTTTGCCTTCAAAAGAGCATATTATTTTCTTGGAGTTAAAATATATTCCTGAATCAGTTCTTCATTGAAATTAAGAATTAATTCTTCAGGGAAATTCAACTCTTTCAGCATAGCCAACGCCAGATCAATATCTGCAATTCGATAACAGATATGCGCGTCTGTATTGATGATGATCGGCACACGCTTTTCAGCGCACAGCTTTAAAAGTGAGGCATAATTATCACGTGCACCAGGGCGAAATGAAATTGGTGAAACGGACGCATTATTGACTTCCATAATGATATGATTTTCAACAAGCCCGTTCACAAATTTCTCATGATTCAATGGAAAACGCCCATCATCAGGATGCCCAATAATACGCACATATGGATTTTTCATGACATTCAAGTATGCATTGGTGTAATATTCTTCATCTCCTTTAGGAATACATGGTCCATGCATTGAAGCAATTGCATAGTCAAGCTCAGCCAGGATATCTTCAGGAATATCGACTTCCCCTCTATCATTTAAAATATTCAATTCTGCACCCTTAAGCACATGAACACCATCAATCATGGAAGGAATTGCACGCAGATTGGCAAAATGATAAATATGAGGTCCTCCAGGAATTGCAGGTGCATGATCGGAAATTCCGTAATATTTCAAACCAGCCAGTTTCGATGCATTTACATTTTCAGCTAAAGTGCTGTATGCATGACCGCTGGAAATTGTATGTGTATGTAAATCCAATAAATTTCGCATGATTTATCTCCTTTATTTTAAAAAGGATGGAATACTCCATCCTGTTAATTTCTTAGCGATAACGGAAGAACTTAGGGATATCGTTATCTTCAATTTCAATCTGAGGTGTTTCTGTCTTTACCACTTCAGAGATTTCTGATGCAGCGCGCACTGTTGCCTTAGGAGCAGCAGGTTTCTTGTCAACCAGTTCAAAACCAGTTGCGATTACTGTAACGATAATTGCATCACCAATCTTTTCATTGATTGATACACCGAAAATAACATCCAGATTCTGACCAGCAGCATCACGAATGAATTCAGCAGCTTCATTAGCATCCTGCAGTGTAACTGTGTTGCCACCAGTGATGTTAACGATTGCCTTTTTAGCACCATTGATCTGTGCTTCCAGCAATGGTGAATGAATAGCCTTGGAAGCAGCTTCCTGAGCCTTTTTATCACCCTGTGCCATACCGATACCAATCAGAGCTGAACCCTGACCTTCCATAACGGAACGAACATCCGCAAAGTCCAGGTTGATCAAGCTAGGTACAGCAATCAGATCTGTAACAGTCTGTACACCCTGACGCAGCACATTATCAGCTTCCTTGAATGCATCAATCAGTGGTACATTGCCGATAACACGCAGCAGCTGGTCGTTTGAAACAACAATCAGTGAGTCTACATATTCACTTAATTCTTCCAGACCTGCAATAGCCTGTTCTGTTCTTCTTCTACCTTCGAATGTGAATGGCTTGGTAACGATACCTACAGTCAGTGCACCCTCTTCTTTAGCGATACGTGCAAAAACTGGAGCGGCACCAGTACCTGTTCCACCACCCATACCAGCAGTGATATAAACCATATCGGAACCCTTGATAGCTTCACGAATAGCTTCTTCATTTTCTTCAGCAGCGCGTCTTCCAACTTCTGGATTTGCACCTGCTCCCAGATTACCAAGAATAATCTTGTTGGCAACAGGACTTGCCTGCAGAACCTGCAGGTCTGTATTTACGACGTAGAACTCAACGCCCTGAACGCCTTCTTCAACCATTCGGCTTACAGCGTTGCATCCGCCGCCACCAATACCGAACACTTTGATTTTTGCAACCTGATTGAATTCAATTTGACTCATAATCTTCCCTCCGAATTAATCTTTATCTTTATTGTCAAAAAGTATATTTTTGAGTTTGTTTGTAATTGTGTTTTCATCCGATGTCTTGATTGGCTTTACTTGAACAGACTTTGTGAACTGCTCCATATTGACACAGCTGTCTGTATCACCTAAAACCATGCGAGTATCAGCATAAACATAGAACATTCCAAGAACACTAGTCAATGCAGCGGAACGAACTCCCAAAGTTTCAGGGAAATAACGTTTCACTGTGCAGCCAAGAGTAGCACTCAAAGCTTCTGCAAGTCCTTCGATTTCAGCACCTTCACCCGTTAAAACAACAGTAGTTTTCCCTGATGCAATGATTGGTTCACTTGCAGCACGAATTTCTTCAATCCATTTTTCTGCAGGTGCACTCATCATATCACAAAGTTCCTGTTCGGAAATTGTCGAAGTCACACCATCCATTGACCAGATATAAATTGGACTTGTCTTACAGCTCTCTGGACGAATGCGTCCATTGAAATTCACCAGACGACTTGAAATATCAAGCGGCAGATGAACCTGATCTGTCACCTTTGCAATCCAGCTTCCCATCCCCTGAGAAATCACATCACAAGATGCAAAACGTCCTTCATGAAGAAGTGCCATTGCAGTACTTTCACGTTCAAGCTTCAACACAATGATATTCTGATCTACAGCCTGTTCAAACAGACATGCCTCTTTCGCAACCGCAAAAGAATCCAGTGAAATATCAAGAATCTGCAGTTTTGCATTTTCTACACAAGTTACGTAGTCAAATGCAATCTGACGACTTGCACACAGCAAATCCAAATGAACTGTCAGTTCTTCAGCAATTTCTCCAATAGGTCTTCTTCTAGTTGTAATACCATTGCATGTGTATCGCACACAAACCGCATTAATCAATGCATACTGCTCGTCAATTGGTGTGCTCATTGCTTTTTTAACTGCATTTCGAATATCAAGTATTGTAATCTTCTTATCAATTGAATCTACACGTACATTTACTTTAACGCCAATGCGCTCAGCATCAATTGATGGTACACAAAGCAATACCTTTTCAATTTTAGCCCCTACTTTTTCAGAAGCACTTGCAACCATTTTTTTAATGGTTTCACTGACCAGTGGAGAATCTATAATCTGTCCACTCTCTACCCCAGAGCACTGGACACGTTCAACTTTTATTACATTAAAACGGGTATTGAAAAATTCCCCGACAATTAAACGAAGTTCATGATCAGCAATTTCAAGTGCAGCAAGAATCTGCTTATTATTCACAGAGTTTACCCCCTTAGAACTATACGCAATAATAGTACCATATTTAGAGGAACTTAAAAAGTTTTTTTTATTTTCATAGAAAAGAATTTTTAAACATTTTCAAATAAATTATTGTTGCATTTTAATCTAAAGCATGATATAGTTTTCTAGCAAATGTGAACATGAAGGGAGGTTACGGTATGTCAAGAGTTTGTGCCGTATCTGGTAAGAAAGCATTGTCTGGTAATAAGCGTTCACATTCCCTGCACGCTACTCGTCGTAAATGGAATGTAAACCTGCAGACTGTTAGAGTCATGGTTGATGGGAAACCTCAGAAAGTCCGTATGTCTGCCCGCGCTCTGAAAACGCTGAAAGCTCAGCAGAATGGCTAATTTATAAAAACATCACTGGTTATCCAGTGATTTTTTATTT
>JAZRUQ010000164.1:0-39830 GCA_045652605.1 Erysipelotrichaceae bacterium | reverse complement strand
TTTTTCATAGGCTTTCATCAGGTACTGATAAAGCAGTCCTGTTTTCATATTCTGAAGTGCAGGATAAAAATAGGAAAGCTCCATAAACAGTCCCATGAACATTTCTTCACTGTGACTGACAAAATGGTGTGTCATCTTGATCAGTAGGCTTCTGATTGTATCATTCACTGCATAAAAATCATCTATCTCTGTATACTGCGTAAAATATGTCTTCAGCATTAACAGATGAAACGTCTTTTCCATGGAACGATATCGATGCTGGACTGCCTTACGGAAACTGTCATACAAAAAATCAACATGATCCCCATCAATTTTCAGATATGGACTTAAATGACGCACAAGTTCATAGATGCCATCCAGAATATCTTCTGTATCAAAATCATCTTCCATCTGCTGAAAAAACTGTGCAGATTCCTGCAGACTTATTCCACCAAGACTGAAAGCCAGCGTACCTAAAAAGACACAGACTAACACGACATTATTAATCGTAGTGCTGTAGTTTTCTTTTTCAAGACGTTCAATCACTTTCTCAAAAGCATTGGATGGTGTTTTACCATATTCTGTCTTCAACTGATGCATCAATGTATCAAAAGACCCATGAATTCTCAGCTCATTCAGCACAATCTTCAGATACAGAGGATTTCCTGTTCCCTCCAGTCGAAGAATCATTTCAATCTGTTCATCATTCATATTTTTAAGATACTGACTCATGTATTGCTGGATAAACTGAACTTTTTCTTCTCTTGAATTCATATCTTTCAGAACTTCTGTCTTTACACCACGATAATTCAAAGCAGAAATCAGCTGCTGATCACTGTCAGCACGCACAGACAACACAACCTTAACATGTTCAGGAAGAGTGGAAGGCAGCCAGTACATATCTTCAACTGCTTTGTCCCACTGATCCAGTGCATCAATGATCAGTGTTACTTCTTCCTTCAAATTCATCAGCAGACTCGAGAAATTCAGCAGAATGTTTGCCGATGCATTCAGATAATCTTTCTCTGAAATGACACCCGCTTCTTTCATTTCTTCTGCAATAAGACTCAATGTACGCTCTGCATTGGATGAATCAATGCTTGTCCCGGCAAAACGATAAAAGACTCTCCCGTTGAACCTGTTTTCATCCAGCAGATGAGCCAAAAGCGAAGTTTTTCCGCTGCCTGCATCTGCCATAAGCACAAAAGGAACACAGTCATCACTTTGTATATAATTCAGGATTTTCTGTTCTTCTTTAATTCTCGGTATATAGGAATCACAGGCATGAAACAAAAACGTATCCTGATGAAACAACTCCTGCTGCAACGTAGTTGTCAAATCATCTATGCTTTCACGATTCGGAAACTCCTTTTCGATAGCGGACTTCAGATGATTCAAAATCGATTGTTTTAAAGATTCATCCTGTACATTAAATTGTTCAAGTCTGCCTTTGGATAAATCTTTACCACCCACACTAACAAGTTCTGATGTTGCTTTTTCCGGATTCCAAAAACATTGATAATTTTCAACTGAATACTTGTCTTGTATCAACTTCTTAAAGTTCTCAAATTCAGTATCTTCTTTTACCGGCTGATACAAATGACGGATTTCATCATCTTCGATCTGTTTCAGATATGAATCATCTCGAAAATAGAAAAAAGCATGTTCAGTCTTTTGAGACTGTTGATCCAGTGGATGAATCAATGCATGAATAATTTCAAGTTCTGTAATCGAATGCTTACCTAGGTATGCCTTCAGTTCTGGAAATTGATCCAGTGTATTTTCATTGATATCATTGATGCTTGGCACCCATCCTCTTCTTTGACCAAGAAACCCAAGAAAGAAAGGTCGACACTTATTGATGTTGTTCATGCAGACATCGATCACGCGCTTGTTTTCAGTTGCATCTTCTTCACTGACACCCCAGCGCAGGTCAATATCAATCAGTTTCAACCTTCTCTGTGAACACCACATACGCAGTTCAGGAAACACTCTTTTTACAAGATAGTCTCTTTCTGCATGCATATCATTAAAGGTAGAACTGATAAACAAATAAACATTTTCCCAACTTGATTGACTCATAACATAATCCTTCTTTTTTCTTTATTATATCACACAAAAAAACAGGTTTACCTCAGTAAACCTGTCTCTTCTCTTTTGTTTGGCGCAGCGAGAGGGATTCGAACCCTCGGTAAGCTTACACCTACACACGCTTTCCAAGCGTGCTCCTTCAGCCTCTCGGACATCGCTGCAAGTAAGCTGCTTATTTAGCAGCTGGTTTTTTCATTCTCCACAGTTCGCTGTATGGAACAAACACGATAGAATCGGCATTGACTTTAGCCTGATTTCTCTGTTTCTTGATATTTCCTTCATGAACAGAGTTCAAAAGATCCTTTGATACCATGTACTGTACATAGCAAACCTTTTTCAGCAGGAACCACTTCTGAATCATTGCATAAATAACTGTCTGTGGATCTTCAACAGAATTGACAGCTTCAGAAGCATTTTCTTTCAATGCAACTGACTCAGCAACTGCTTCAGCCTTCAACTGTTCATAGTTGCTGAAACATGACTTATCAAATTCTCTCTGCAAAGCACCTGCTTTGTAAGTATACAGTCTAGAATAAATTGATGCAACTGCACTTTCATCGTTATTAACGACAGACACCAGTTCATTTTTGCAGTCAGCGAAAGGGCTTCCTGGTTCTGTAAAGCAATAGTACATTCCCTTTGCATACAGATAGTTCTTATCATCTGCATTATAAATCATCAGACCACGCTGCTGACCATCACGTTCAGAGTAAACAATCAGTGGGCAGACAACTCTCAGGTCTTCCAGTTTAAATGCATCTTTGTAACGGATAATCTGATTTGAAATAACTGTACGATTCAATGCGATACGATAGTTCACGCAGACTCTGCAGTCATTATCCTGTTCAAAAATTGTCTTTAAGATACTTCTAAATGGATCTGTTTCCTCCATCATTTCAAGGTAATCTTCCAGATAACCATTGAAATCGCATTCAGTACCGCCCTTGCGTACGTCCTGAACTTCTTTGAGTAATGTTGTGATTGGCATAAATTCTAGCTCCCCTATTATTGTGGTAATAAAACCGTTTTTATTATTTTACAAAATATTCACGAAGTATACACTATTTTTATTTTTTGGTACTTGACAATGTCATATAGTCATTCTATTCTAACATTAAGTACTAAAGGAGCTACTATGAATCCACAGTTTAAAAAAGGTGTTCTTGATCTGATTGTTCTTATGATTGTCTGCAAAGAAGACATCTATGGGTATGAGCTGGTGAAACAGGTCTGTGATGTCATTGATGTCAACGAAGGGACAATCTACCCTTTATTAAAAAGAATGACCCATGACAATTACTTCGAAACCTACCTGAAAGAGTCAACAGAAGGTCCACCTCGCAAGTATTATCAGATTACAGATAAAGGAAGACTAGCCATGAATCAGTTAAAAGAAGACTGGCTGCTTTTCAGTTCGAAAATCAACCAATACATCGAAGGAGAGGCAACTCATGAATAAGAAATTCCATACACTTGAAACAGAGCGATTGTATTTAAGAGAAGTGCGTCCAACAGATGCATTAGCGATGTTTCACATGATTCATCATAACCCGAAAGTACTGAAAACTTTCCTTGCACAATACATGGAAAATGAGTCAGAAGCTCATGTCAACAACCTGCTGATCTATCAGGAAAATGGACATCTCATCTACATCATTGAACTGAAAGAAACAGGTGCCGCAATCGGTTTGCTTCTTGAGCAGGCAGATGAAAACAAGACAATGGAGCTGGGATATGCCATTGGTGAACCTTACTGGAATCAAGGCTATACAACCGAAGCTATGCGTGCTGTCATCACTTATCTGTTTGAAAAAGACTATCAGAAAGTCACTGCACAATGCTTCATTGAAAACAAAGCATCCGAACGTGTCATGATAAAATCAGGCATGATCAAAACAGAGAAGCAATACACCCTCAATTACCAGGATAAAGATCATCTGGTTATTGAATATGAAATCTTAAATCAACCAGGCAATTAAGTATTGACCTGGTTTTCTTTATATATAATGATAATCAATTTTATTTATATGAAATATCACTTTATTTAAACTATATAATCTTAATGCCATTCTTCTATATTTTTTATCCTGATCTTTCCAGAAAAATCAAGACTGTCATCATCTACATCTCCATGATAAAATAGAAGACAGTAAGTGGAGGGTCTTTTATGAACACAAAAACTATACTTGCTGCTCCAGCATATCTTCATGAAACACTGCTTCATGACCTGTTGGATACACATCACACCAATGCATTGGATCAGATAGCTGTTGTCCCATTCAATGCCCTGCTGCCTAAAGCTGAATACAATTCTTCTTATCTTTTAGAGAAGACGTTTGAACGTATTCAAACTGTTGCGGACAAATGTCCTCACTTTGAATCCATGATACACAATCCAAGCTTCTTAAAACAATTGTCTGGCTTTAAAAAAGACATGGCTGAATATCACATTCTCTTATCGGATCTACCCGAAGAAGATGACTTTCAGAAGGAACTCAAAATCCTGATTCAAAGCTTCTATGATCTGCCTGTTTCATCTATGAATCAGGTTGAATTTCTCAACTCTACTGCACCTATGAATCATGTGCAGATTTATCCATCCTATCTGTCATCTCCTTTCTCTTCAAGGGTTATGCATCACATGGTCTCATGCGGTGCTCAAATGATGAAACAGCCACAGGTTCACTCCCATAAAACAGGACGTACTGCACTGAATCGAAGACAGGAAATTGAAGCTTGCGCACAGTATATCATTAAACAGAATCTGAATCCCGCAGACATTACAATTGTCCTGTGTGATTCCGCTAATGATCAGAAACTTTTAAAGATGGTCTTTGATCGATATCAGCTGCCTTATGGTTTTGTATCATCATCAGAAAAGTCAAAAGCTGTGCAGCTCTTTTTAAGCATCATACAGTATCTGAAAGACCCGTCTCTGGATTCTTTGATTCGATATTTTCATCATGCCTGCAGTGATGTAGAACACTTTGATGATTTCATTGATTATGTCAACATGTTTGTAGAAGACACCGAACAATTGTCTACCCCATTCACTCATGTCATCGATACTTTCTCTCAGCCTTCTGTTTTTGATGAGAGACAGAAAAAACAACTCATTGAACTGGAAGAATTTGCGGAGTCTGTACGCTCTGTCCTTTCAATCCCTGAAGGTCAGGTTTCATTGATTACAGCTTATGATATTGTTCGACAGCATTCCGTTGTGAAAGATCCAGATGAACTGAAAGTGTTCTATCGCATCAAGGAAATACTTGAGACTCACTATGAAGTGATTCGTGATGAGTCAATGTTTGATCTGATCTGTTTTGAAATTGAAGCATTAAACAAAACATCGTCACAATCCTTTCTCAATCAGATTTGCATAACTGATTTAAATCATCCTGTTCCATTTAGAAAACAGGCTTTTGTGCTCGGATGCATTCAAAGCAGTTTCCCAAACTTTAAAGGATGTTCCGGTATCTTTGATGAAGACTATGTTTCCCAGATTCCGAACTATCCAAAGAAAGCAGTTCGACAAGCTTTCCACTTTGAACAGATTTCATGGATCTTCAACTGTGCAGAACACATCATCTTCTCTGCATCATGCGCGGATTATGAAGGAAAAGGAAGACAGATGTCAGTTGAAATCGAATCCAGACTTGATGAAAAACCTGTTCCTTGGAACATCATCAAACATCAGAAGAAACATCGTGTTGAATTCAAGATTCAGCCAGATACAGCCAAAGAACTGTTCCTAAGAGAAAACAAACTGCATGGCAGTATTTCATCTTTTGAGAAATGGTTCAACTGTCCTGCATCCTACTTTTTAACCAGCGGTCTGCGTTTAAGAAAACAGGATTATCCTGAATTTAATATTGCCCTGATGGGGACACTTCAACATGCCATCCTGGAAGATGTCATGGATATCTATCACAAGAATATTCATGAATGTACAGAAGAAAAACTAAGTGAAATCGTTGAACAGAAGTTTGCACCTGTGATTCAATTGTTTACAAAAAAGCGTTCTTTTCTGGTTGTCGCAAAAAACAGATGTACAAGAAACATGACTCTTATCTTCGAATTCTTAAATGAAATGGAAAAGAACACTGATTTTGAACCTAAAAAAATGGAAGAAAGATTCAAATTTGCATTCTTTGATAATCAACCTTATTCCGTTCAGATTCAGGGAATTATCGACCGCATCGATATGACACATGATATGCTTCGTGTGCTTGACTACAAGAGCTCTCACAAGTCTCTGTCTGCTTCCAAAATACAAAGCGGTCTTCAACTTCAGCTGCTGACTTACCTGTACGTTGCCTCTGAGCTCTATCATAAAACTGCTGCAGGCTGCTACTATGTCTCAATGAAAAACGATGACATCAAAGCACCGGTTTCCAAGGTGGATGGAAGAAGACTGGAGCTTGTTGATCCTGATCCTTCTTCTGAAATGGACTTATGGAAACAGTCTCATCGTTTAGATGGTATGACGTTTGAAGATACCAACATGCTGGACTTTGATGGCACTCACATCAAAGGTTTTAAGAATGGTCGTCCTTCTAAGATTTATACAATTGAAGATCTGACTGGATTTATTCATACTATTTACCAATATCTGATTGATCAGCTGACCAATGGTCATATTGCCTTAACTCCAACCGAAGATGCCTGCACATTCTGTGATCATTTCAGCATCTGTCGTTTCCACTCGTTGAAAATCAAATCAATCGTACCAGAAGATCTGACCTCTCACTTCTTCAAGGAGGTGAAATAATATGCGCTGGAGTCCAAATCAACAAAAAGCGATTGATACCATCGGTCGCAATGTGGTTGTTTCAGCCTCTGCCGGTGCAGGCAAAACAGCTGTACTGACTGCACGATTGACAAAACGTGTAGCCAAAGATCATGTCCCTGTAACTTCTATTCTGGCGATGACATTTACTGAAGCTGCTGCTGCAGAAATGAAAAGCCGTCTTTTCAGCTCTCTTTCAAACCTCTTAAAAGAGGAAACAGATGAAACACAAAGACAGTACCTGCAGGATCAGCTGGTCCTGCTTGGCAGTGCACATGTCTCAACCATTCACTCTTTCTGTCTTTCTTTAATCAAAGAAAACTATTTCATGATTAATCTGGATCCAAAAACTGCATCCAACATTCTCAGCGATGAAGAATGCACACAATTAAAAGAAGATGCATGGACGAACGCATTCAATACCATGCTTCAAAAAGATGAAAAGGAATTTACTGAATTGTGCAATTATTTCAGTGGGCGAAGTGATGACTACGAATCCCTTAAAGCGAATGCGCTGAAACTTGCTCTTGTCCTGTCTGAAACTGAAAATCGTGAAGAAACCCTTGTGCGATTCAAAAACTACCTGAAACCTGTCCAGACACTCTCTCAGGTTCATCCTGAAATGATGCATGTCTTTATGGAAGCATGTCGTTCTTATGCATTGTGCATTGAAAATGCTCTGGATGAAGCGTTGGATATCATCAACAAAGATCAGATTGATGCTGCAACATTTGAAAGCAGTGTACGCCTGCGCAAAGAGAAACTCGCTCCTTTACAGGATGCACTCGAAGAAAACAATTACACTGAAGTTTATCGCATTATTCGAAACAGCTGTGAATCACCACTAGGTCGTGTCACGAAGGAAGAAGCTTTAAAGCCGGTTCGCAAGAAAATCATGGAACTTTGCAATGATGCGGTTGGCTTTTTGATTCCTGAAGACCAGCTGATTCAATCCATCAATGAAATGTCTTCTTATGGCCATACGTTGATTGATCTGGCTGATCTGATTGATCTGAATTATTCACAAGCTAAATTAAATCGTCAAGCCATGGACTTCTCTGATATGGAACAGTTTGCCTTGAAAATTCTGCTTGCCGACAACAAGCGAACTGCCAAAAAAATGCAGCGCCAGTTCATTGATATTCTTGTCGATGAATTTCAGGATACCAACGATGTTCAAAATATGATTATTGAACTGATCAGCAGAGGCAACAACATCTTCCGTGTTGGAGATATTAAACAATCCATCTATCGCTTCAGAGGAGCACGCCCTCAAATTATGCGAGATTTGATTCAAACGACAGATGGATCACAAGAAATTATTTTCCTGTCTGAAAACTATCGTTCATGCAAGAGCATCGTCGAATTCAACAACTATTTGTTTGATGTGCTGATGAACATTTACGGTCTTTCACAATCTTATACAGACAGCGACTGGGTTTCTATCGGTACAGAAAATCAGGATGACCATCATGAATTCCCAGTGGAATTCCACGCCCTAAGCTATACGAAAACAGAGGAAGATGAAGATCTCGGTGATTTGAAAGCTGACTATATTTCCCGTCAGATTCTCTCCATGAGACAGAGCACTCAATTCAAAAAGTGGTCTGATTACTGTGTGCTTGTACGCTCTCATGCAGTCAAAGATAAACTGCGTTACAGCTTCGACAAGTATGGTATTCCTAACTCCATGGCAGTCAAATCAGGCTTCTATAAGTCTGTTTCACTGCAGGAAATTATCGCTTTCTTCAAACTCATCAATAACCCACATGATGATCTATCCATGGTCACTTTATTAACTTCGTCAATGTTTAAAATGAGCTTTGAAATGTGTTCAAAGATTCGTATTGAAAATAGGAATCGTTCTTATTATGATGCTTTAAAGGCTTTAAAAAGCGATATTATTGAGCATTACCATCATGTAAAAGAAATATATCTTCAATCTGGTCTATTTTATGCATTTAAAGCGATGATGGAAATCAATGACTATTATTTCATGCTTCCTGTACAGGAAAAAACGAACCTGGATTTGTTTGCAGACCGCATCTATGACTTTGAACAGAAGAATGGTTCATCCTTGATACAGTACCTGAATTTTCTGGCACAGATTGAAGATCAGCCTACATCAGAAGCTATTTCATCCTCTACACTTGATGATGTCGTGCGCATCATGACAGTACATCAGTCCAAAGGTCTGCAGTTCCCAGTTGTCTTTTTCTGGAGCACATCGGGAACACGCATTATGGACAATCTGGAAAAGTGCATGATTGACAATCACTTAGGATTAGGACTGATGCATCTGTCACAACCTTATCGCATCAAGCGCCCTACTCTTCAGCGCATGGCTCTTGAACACAAAAACACACTTGAAGAGTTTGAAGAAAATATTCGACTGCTGTATGTTGCGACAACCCGCCCTCAGAAAAAACTGATTATGGTTGACCAGATCAAAGACACCTATCAGACATCTCCTGCAAACCTTGCCATGCTTTCCGCAAAACGAGGATTTACTGATATGCTGCTGTCAGGAATGGAACAGTTCTCAGGATATCATAGAGTACTGCCTGTTGTGGTGACTGCCGAAAAAACTCAAGGATATCATTCAGTTGATAACACTCAAACTGAAATCGTCCGCTATGCGCAACATATCATTACATCTCAGGTTCAGACTCCATCTTCTCTTGAAGAACGTGTTCTGCCTGAACTTAATCTCAGTGGATATCATGCCAATATGCGAGGCACACAGCTTCATGAACTTGTTGAACATCTGCCATGCGCACCATGGACAAAACAGCAGATTCAAGAACTTGCGCCTAATCTGCATCCATCTGATATTCAAAAGATGCTTCAGCTTGGAGGCAATGAATTCTTCCTGAGTCTTCAATCATTAATAATTCATAAAGAATACAGTTTTATCGTAAGAGAAGGCTCATCACTCTCTCATGGGTTCATTGACTATCTTGCCGTCAGTGATGATACTGTCACTCTGATTGACTTCAAATCAGATCGACATGTAACGGATGAACTCCTTAAACAACGATATTATGGACAGATTAATGCATATCTTCAGGCATTGCATCAACTCTATCCTCAACATCAAATTGAAGCTTATATCTACAGTTTCGATTTAAATCAGATGATTAAGATGAACTAAACGTTCATCTTTTTCTTTTCATTTATGTATCAATTCGTTACACTTATTTTATATACACAAGGAGTCTAAACCTATGAATCAATCATTAACTCATTTATCAGATCAGATCTGGTCTTATGCAGAAACAGGATTTACTGAAGTGCAGTCAAGTCGTGCTATGTGTGATTTCCTGAGAAACGAAGGATTTCATGTCACAGAAAAAATTGCAGACATGGAAACCGCCTACAAGGCAACATGGGGCACAGGAAAACCAGTCATCACATTTCTTACTGAATACGATGCATTGTTTGGCATGAATCAGACAGCTGATGTGACTGAATACCGACCAATCACATCCAATGAAGCAACTGGTCACGGATGTGGACATCATCTGTTAGGGGTGGGGGCAATTGCAGCTGCCATTGAATATCGAAATTACCTGAAAGAAAACAACCTGACTGGTACAGTAGAAGTACTGGGATGTCCTGCCGAAGAAGCAGGAAGCGGTAAAGCCTATCTTGCAAGAGATGGTTATCTCAACAACACGGATATCGCTTTGACATGGCATCCAAGTTTGTTCAATCAGGTTGATACAGGTTCTTCACAAAGCTGCATCAGTGTCAATTTCCGTTTCCACGGTGTTTCATCTCACGCAGCAGGATCACCTCACCTTGGACGCTCTGCCCTTGATGCCTGTGAACTGATGAATGTCGGCGTCAACTACTTAAGAGAACACATGGAACCCACAGATCGTGTTCACTATGCTTACCTCAATGTTGGCGGCAAAGCTCCAAACGTTGTTCAATCTGAAGCTGAAGTCAAATATTTCATCCGTTCTACAACAAATCCTAAAGTGTTAAAACTGTATGATCGTGTCATCAACATTGCCAAAGGTGCTGCCTTAATGACAGAAACGAAACTGGATGTTTTATTTGATGAAGGTTTAAGCAATACAATTCCTAACTATGTGCTGGAAGATGTTCTCCAAGATGCTTTCAAAAAGGTCAGCGCACCTGTTTACACACAGAAAGAACTCGATTACGCACAAAATTTCAAGAATACATTCCCTATTGAAAATATCACTGCACCTCAGCACGCTAAAAACAAAGCCGAGCTTTTAAACATGATCAGAACTCAGCCAATTCATATTGGTGTCGTAGAAAATGTACACAGCGAAGACTGTGGAATGGGCTCTACTGATGTTGGTGATGTATCATGGGTCGTTCCAACAGGACAGATCAACACAGCATGTTATGCATTAGGTGCAGGTGCTCACAGCTGGCAATGGGTTGCCCAAGGCAAATCATCTCTCGCACACAAAGGAATGCTTTATGCAGGAAAAGTACTGGCATGTGCTGCAATTGAACTTCACAAACATCCTGAACTTATCGAAAAAGCCAAGGCTGAATTCATGCAGCGTCTTGGTTCAGATTCTTATCAATGTCTGATTCCATCTGATGTTAAACCTCATTTAATCGATTAAAAAAGCGCCATCACTTGGCGCTTTCTCTTTTCTCTCTTTCCAGTTCCAGATGCATATCCACATAAATCTTATGCATAAAGGCAATAATTGTCTTTCTCAACAAGGTTTTTGCATCTGAGTGAGTAACTCCGATTTCAGGCAGATCATCTTTGAGACCGAATACATACTCCCCTACATTTCGCATTTCTTCTCTCAGATATTCATAAGCCACATAATCAGGATAGACTTCTGCATGCATCACAAACAACAGACCAATATTATCCAATGAAAGTACGCTTTTAGCCACAACTGAGAAGATCAGACGGACAATGTGTTCACGATAATATCTCTTCTTGATGGATTTCCCTACAACTCCCTGTTTTACATAATTGCTGATCATAGAACCTGTGATTTCCATACCAGGAACCTGTTTAAAACAATCATTGATATACTGTACAACCTGCTCCAGATACAGTCCTACATCAGGAATTGCATCATATTCAGGAAGATTAAATCTCTTCACTTTTTGTAGAATTTGTTCATTAATTGTATGTTCCATATCAATATTCTACGTTTAGAACATTAGTTCGTCAAGACGTGCGCACAGGGTTTCAATTAACCCTTGACATCATAGTTATGATTAGTTATATTGGCATATATCGGTTTATAGAAATCGATTGAAAAGAGGTTTATGTATGAAATTGAAAATTGTTGCAGACTCAGCATCCAACGTCTATAAAATGAATACCGTTGATTATGCTTCTGTTCCGCTGAAGATTATCGCACAGAAAGAATACGTTGATGACGAAAATCTTGATATCTATCATATGGCTCAGGAAATCAAAGCATATAAAGGAAAAAGCGGCACATCATGCCCAAATGCTGCAGAATGGGAAGAAGCATTTGGTGATGCAGAAGGTGTGTTCTGTGTAACCATTACGTCAAAGCTGTCTGGATCCTACAACTCCGCAATTATGGCAGGAAATCAGTACATGGAAGAACATCCTGGACGCAAAGTTCACGTTGTTGACTCACTCTCTACTGGCCCACACATGAAGATGATTATTGATAAACTGGCTGAATTGATTAACGACGGTCTGTCATTTGAAGAAGTGAAGGAGCAGATTACAGAATACTATTCACACACTCATCTGTTGTTTTCACTGGAATCTGTAACGAACCTGGCAAGAAATGGACGTGTAAGCCCTGCAATTGCCATGGCAGTCAATGCACTGGGTATTCGTATTGTCGGTGAAGCTGTTGAAGGCCAACTGGAACAGCGCAACAAATGCCGTGGCGAAAAACGTGCCATTCCTCTTCTTCTCAACAACATGAAAGAAATTGGATTCAAAGGATCTAAAGTGATGATTGGTCACTGCTACAACGAAAAAGGCGCTGAATCCCTTAAGAATGCAATTCTTGCGGAATTCCCTGAATGCCAGATTGAAATTCATCTCAATCACGCCCTCAACTGCTTCTATGCAGAACTTGGCGGTATTCTGGTTGCCTTTGAAGATTTCTAGATATTAAAAAGACGTTCAAATCGAACGTCTTCTTTTTATAAAAAACATATATTTCTCGTGAGATTTCTGGAAATATTTGTATTTCCAAATGGTAATGTTATGCTTTTATCATATTTGACAATTCTATTTATACCTTACTAATCGTTCAAAAAAACACATTAATAAAGGCTTAATTATATTTTCTTGATAACGATTCCCATTATATAAAATACTAAACAAAAAGAGCCTTTCGGCTCTTCTTATTTGTCATTGAATAAATCGTAAACTTCAGATACAGGTGAATGTGTCTTGATAGCTTCGATTGTCTTTGCCAGCATGTAACCTACTGACAATACTGTAATCTTAGGGCAAGCATTGCGCTTTTCTTCAGGAAGTTCAATTGTGTTTGTGATAACGAATTCCTTGATAGGAGCGTTGTTCAGTCGTTCAACTGCAGGTCCAGACAGAAGTCCATGGCTGACTGCACAATAGATATCCTTAGCACCCTTATCCTTCAGAATCTTGATACCAGCTACCAAGCTTCCTGCTGTATCGCACATATCATCAATGATGACAACGTCTTTGCCTTCAACATCCCCGATGATGTTCATTGCTTCAGCTACGTTTGGTTTTGGACGACGCTTATCGATGATTGCCATTGGAGCATTCAACAGATCTGCCAGATTGCGTGCGCGAGTTGTTCCACCATGGTCAGGCGATACAACAACGATATCTTCCAAATTCTTTGAACGGAAGTACTGTCCAATCAATGAGATAGCACTCAGGTTATCGATTGGGATATTGAAGAATCCCTGAATCTGTGTTGCATGCAAATCAACAGTGACAACGCGGTCAGCTCCTGCGCTTTCGAGCAGGTTTGCAACCAGTTTCGCTGTGATAGGCTGACGAGCACGAGCTTTGCGGTCCTGACGAGCATATCCAAAGTATGGAGTTACAACAGTAATTTCTCCTGCACTTGCACGACGGCATGCATCCAGACAGATCAGAACTTCCATCAATGTTTCAGACACTGGTGCACAAGTTGACTGAATGATAAATACTGAACGGCCACGTACAGTTTCTTCAGGTTCAATCAGAATTTCTCCATCCGCAAAATGTCTTACTGCACATTTACCCATTGGCAGATTCAGATAGTTGCAGATTTCTTTTGTCAGTTCTACGCTTGAAGTCAGCGAGAAGATTACAGTTTCTTTCATCATTTAAGTTTCCCCCTATTTATTTTTTCCGCGAACCTTATCAAGGTACGCTTTTCCATATCCTGGTTTGTTGACTTGTCTTACACGGGCAATAGCCATGTCAGTATCATCAACATTGTCGGTAATTGTGCTGCCGCAAGCGACAAATCCATTTTCACCAACCGTAACTGGTGCAATCAGATTTGCATTTGAACCAATGAACGCACCATCCTTTACTGTTGTACGCCATTTATTTTTTCCATCGTAGTTTACTGTTACTACGCCGCAGCCAATATTGACGTTGCTTCCAATTTCACAATCTCCCAAATAAGTCAGATGAGCACATCTGCTGTCATATCCCATATGATTGTTTTTGAATTCAACGAAATTTCCAACTCGGTTTTTGGATTCAACCAGTGAATGTCCACGAATATGGGCAAAAGGACCTACAGTAATGTCATCCTTAAGCTCACTATCAATGATACGAGAAGCATCAATCTTGCAGTTTTCACCAATCACTGCATTTTCCAGCCAGCAATTTGGTAAAATTGTTGTTCCATTACCAATATGAGTTTTTCCTGTCAATGTCACATTAGGATACAACGTAACATCATGACCAAATGTAACATCAGTACCCACATATGTTGCATCCGGATTCACAAATGTAACTCCAGCTCTCATCCATTTTTCATTGATCTGAGCTCTCATCCACTTATCTGCCAAAGATAATTCATAACAGTCATTCACGCCTGCTACTTCTTCATTGTTTTTAGCGATTGTTGCCTTTACAGTCAAACCATTGCGATTGAAGATTTCAACTAGATCGGTAATGTAATACTCTTTCTGAGCATTCTTGTTTTCAATATCCTTCAGATGTTTAAACAGTTTTTCATTGTTGAAACAGTAAATACCTGTATTGATTTCATGAATTGCCTTTTCTTCTTCATTGCAGTCTTTGAATTCTACAATGCGATCAATGTTTCCATTTTCCTTGCGGACAATACGACCATATGATCTTGCATCTTCTACAACTGCACTAAGAACGACCATATCTGCATCTTCGCATTCCTTCAACAACTGTTCCAGTGTTTCACTTTGAATGCATGGGCAGTCCCCATTGATGACCAGAGTCAATCCTTTTTCATTTTCAAGTTGTCTAGCCTGCATCACTGCATGACCTGTTCCCAACTGTGGCATCTGCAGTGCGAATTCACATTCATTCTGCATTGCTGCTTCTACAATTTCATGACCATAACCAACAATTGTCACTATTCTTTCTACTGAGGCTTTTCTGCAGTTATCAATGATGTGAGACAGCATTGGTTTTCCACAGACTTGATGCATGACTTTTGGCAAATCAGAATGCATACGCGTTCCTTTACCGGCAGCCATTAATATTGCTGATTTCATTTCTTAGTCCTCCACGTTACTATTTTACTCAAATTATGACGATAAAAAAAGCCTTTTATAGGCTTTTTAATTGTTTTTACCCAAAAATAAAAAGGAACTATCTCTCAAGTTCCTTATGTGGCTGAAGAATACGCGTTTTTCGTACAAAGCATCCTTTTTTTCTGAAATGTGCAGAAGCACGTTCCATCAGCTGCTGATCTTTTGTAATACCAAAGACAGTGGAACCTGAACCTGACATCAATGCTCCGTCAAATCCCATATCCAGAAGGTCATGTTTTACTTCTTTAATCTGTGGAACCAGTTCAAATGCAGGCTGTTCCAGAGAATTGCCTAAAGCACCAATGACCTGATAATAGTTTCTATTTTCAAGTCCTTCTCTTAACGCTTCAATATTGGGATGTCTTAATGTATTGAAATTGATGCTTTCAAAAGCCTTCTTTGTGGATACACCACGATATGGCTTTGCTAAAAACAGATAAAAATCAGTTTCCAGATCAAAATAATCCATCTTTTCACCAATGCCACTGACTTGTGCAGGCTGTTCCATATAACAGAACGGCACATCAGCCCCTACCTTCTTAGCCAGCTGAATCATAGTTTCATCGTCGGCCTCAAGATGAAGCATCTCTTTGATCAGATGCATTGTTGCAGCTGCATCACTGCTTCCACCTGCAAGTCCTGCCTGTGATGGAATGTGTTTTGACAAGTTCAACGCAAAGTTTTCAGTAAATCCAAAATGTTCACGCATCACATTGACTGCTTTCAGCATTGTATTTTTGTCATCTGTCGGCAGATACGCAACATTGGATGTAAATGACATGGTGTCACTGAAATTGACTTCAACGATATCATAGAAATCAATCGGTACCATAATCATATTCAATTCATGATAGCCATCTTCTCTGCGACATACAACATCCAGACCAAGGTTCACTTTAGCGTAGGCTCATCTTTTCATCCTGTACCCCTTTCAAACGGATAAAATCTTCCATTGTACAAGTTTCTGCACGGGCAGACAGCTCAATTCCAGCTTCATGCAGAATTTCCTGAGCTAAATCACTATCTCTGAGATATTCGCGATAGTTGTTGTAGATGGTTTTTCTTCTCTGTTTGAAACACGCTTTCACCATTTCAAAGAACCCCTGCTCATCCTCGATGTTCAAAGGATTCTGCTTTACCCTGAACTGAATAACCGCAGAGTCTACGTTTGGTTTTGGATTAAAGATTGTTCTTGGAATCTTCATAACAGGTACACAGTCATAATAAACTGACGAGATAATGCTTAATGCATTGTAGTCTTTCGTTGATACTTTTGCAGTAAAACGATCAGCAACTTCTTTCTGCATCATGACAGTAATCGCATCCAGTGGTACTTTTGCCTCAAAGATTTTAAACAGAAGCGCTGTTGTAATGTAATACGGTAAGTTTGCCGCAATAACAACCTTTCCATACTTTTCCTTTAATTCATTGACTTTAGTCTTTAAATCACAATTCAGGAAATCCTCAAAAATAATTTCAACATTGTCATATTCTTCCAATGAATAGGCCAGTACTTCTTTCAATCTTTCATCAATTTCGTAACATGTGACATGTTTCGCTCTTAAGGCAAGCTGCTCAGTCAGCGCTCCGATACCAGGACCAATTTCAATGGCAGCTCCATCCTGACACTGTGAACTTTCTGCTATCTTCTCTACAATGCGTGGTTCAATAATAAAGTTCTGACCAAAAGTCTTTTTTGCGTTTAAATCAAATCGCTTTAGAATTTCATTCGTTCTTGCGACAGTTGCTATCGGTTTATTCATACAGCCCTCCGGCAAATTTCTTCTGCTTCTTCATAGGTGATGTTTGCCATGCACAATCTTTTATACAAGGTTTTCGCGTTACAATGTCCCAGATGGAAATGTCTTGATAACACATCACGCAGATGTGCGCTGTTGTCTTTTCCAGACAAACCAAGATTATAAAACTGTTCCATTGTAATAGACGGCTCATTTTGATCAAAAGTCACACAATTTTTCAATGCATCTTCAAGTACTTCTTTTGACGCATGCTCAACCCCAACCTTTTTTTCCGTCTTTGCCATTTCTTTTGGGACAAAAGCATTCTTGCATCCTTTTACTCTTTGATTGATTTGTTTACGAATGCTTTCACCTGGATAATCAGGATCAGTAAAGATGATGACACCTCTTTTTTTCTGCATTTTTTCAATCAATTGAAGAGTAAAATCAGACAGGCATGTTCCATGAGTTTCAATGGTATCACAGTCAAAATAACTTTTCAGTACTGCTGTATCATTTTTTCCTTCAACCACAATAACTTCCTGTATTTTCATGAGCTTCACCCTGACGCTATTTTATCACAATTGCCTACAAAAAGAAAATGCAGGTTCATTGTCCTGCACATTTCATTCGTCCGAATTCATCTTTTTCATAGTTTAGAAAGCCAGTAATTTCAACCACTGCACCTCCCAATGTGTCATGTAAAATGAGTGGAGCATCTTCTTTTCCTGCAAACAGATCAATACAGTTTTCCTGAATCATGCTTCCTCTGTCCACAACCAGTGCATAAAAAGGCACACCCCGTTTTATCCCTGCACCTTCATAAGTATGAGAAGACACTTTCAATACAGTGCACATCGGCAATGCCTCATCTGCAGCAACCAAGTAATACCCATCATAAGTTACACCTTTTTTCCATGTTCCATTGCTTTGTCTGACTGAATCTGTTTTCAGCTCTATCTGTGAGCTTGTCAGTCCTATCCCATCATTCAAAGGACATCCTGTACAATCTGCACCATAGACTGTACTGCGCTCTGACACAAAAAAACTGCCGACTTGTATTGTTGCATTCCTTTGAGCTGTCTGGCCATCTCTAAGCCACTCCATCCGGTCTACATCTTCCATTTCGACAGTTTCTTGTTTTTTCATCAGACTCATCCCTATCAATAATCCTATCAACAAGATGATTCCTTTTTTCATAGATGCTCCTTTCAGCTATTTTGAAAAGAGTCTCTGGTAATTTTTTTGTACTGCATCCATCAGCGTCTTCAAATCAATTTCACGAATCGATGCAATTTCATTGGCGATAAACGGAATATACATCGGCTCGTTTCTTTTGCCTCTGTGTGGAGTCGGTGTCAGATATGGACAATCTGTTTCAATCAGCAGATGATTCAGAGGAACTTCCTTTGCCACTTCCTTTGGAACTTTTGCATTTTTGAAGGTAACTGGACCTCCCAGCGCAATCAGATACCCAAGCTTGACAAATTCTTTTGCCATTTCTGCACTTGATGAGAAACAGTGAATAATTCCTGTTTTTTTCACTGGATATTCCTTCAGAATGTTGAATGTGTCCAGGATTGCATCACGGCTGTGCACGATAACAGGAAGATCATATTGCTGTGCAAGTTTGATCTGTTCAATGAAAATCTTCTTCTGTTTCTCAATGTTATCTTTACGCCAATAATAATCCAGACCGATTTCACCAACAGCTTTCAGCTTTCTGCTTTGAATCATGACTTCCAGCTTGTTCATACGCTCATCAGTGACATCATCCGCCTCTTCAGGGTGATACCCAGCAGCCACATCCAGAAAAGGTTCTGTTTTCTGTTTTTCAAAAGCACGTTCTGCTTCATCAAGACTGCAGCAGATGCACATCAGATGTGTAAGACCTGCATCTTTGGCACGTTGAATAATCTGATCCGAATCTTCCCCATATTCCTTGCAGAAAATATGGGCATGACTATCCAGAAACTCAATCATAGTGTACCTACTTTCCAAGGCAGAAATTGCTGAAAATTGCATCCAGCAGATCTTCTCTTGACACTTCACCCAGAATTTCCTTTAATGCGATATAACATTCCTGAAAATCGATTGTGACAAGATCAAGCTCTGCACCCTGCCTGAGTGCATCAATGGACTGATTCATCGCCTTGATGGCCTTGCGAATCAGACCAATCTGTCTTTCATTGTTCAGTGTGCCTTCTTCCAGGGCAAACTGATGTTTTTCATAACGCTGATTGATTTCATTAATCAGACCAGAAATATCATTCTGTGCAGCACTGATGATGATACCTTCTTCAAATTGCGATGTTAAGTCGGATTTGTTGGTAACAACAATGCGATTCATGTCTGAAGTTCTTTCCAGCAATGTTCTATCTTCATCATCCAATGCACGGCTTCCATCCAGCACCACAATCACAAGTTCTGCTTCATCCAATGCTTGAAGTGTTTTCTGAATCCCGATTTTTTCAACGACATCTTCTGTCTCACGAATACCCGCAGTATCCAAAAGATGCAGTGTGACATTCTCCAATGGAATAATACCTTCAACAAGATCTCGTGTCGTTCCTGCAATATCAGTAACGATTGCTTTCTCTTCTTCCAGCAAGGCATTCAACAGTGAACTTTTTCCTACATTCGGCTTTCCGGCAATAACCGTCTTGACTCCTTCTTTCAGGATACGACCGCTTTCTGCCTTGCGTTCAATCTCTCGCATTTTTAAAATCATTTTCTCTGCTCTTGGCAGTACGATTTCATCTGTAAGCTGTTCCACATCATCATATTCAGGATAGTCAATGTTAACTTCAATTGTTGCGATCAGTTCCAGCAGTTCATCAATGACAGGCTGAATCAGTCCCTTGACTGAACCCTTTACACCACCAATGGCCATCTTTGCAGAACGCTGTGAATCCGCATGAATCAAATCACCAATTGCCTCTGCCTGAGTCAAGTCAATGCGTCCATTCAAAAATGCACGCTGTGTAAATTCACCAGCTCTTGCAAGACGTGCACCATGTTCCAGACATAGTGCCAGCACACGACGTGTTACAATGCGACCGCCATGACAATTGATTTCTACGATATCTTCACGAGTGAATGTCTTAGGTGCTCTGAATACACTGACCAAAACTTCATCAACAATTTCATCTTCATCTTTAATCATCCCATAATGTACAGTATGGCTCGGTACATTTAAAAGATTTCTACTGAATATTTCGTTGGCGATTTCGATTGCATTTTCTCCTGACATTCTGACAATACTAATCGCAGCTTCTACATCTGCCGTTGAGATTGCAGCTATTGTATCATGCAGCATAACCTTCGCCTCACTTTCTGTCCCATTCTATCACAAACCCAAGTAAATTACATCTGTCCATTTTTTTCAATTATGATTAATTTTGGGTAAAAATTACACTTAATATAACGGGAATCGTTATCAGTAATTTTATTAATTCTGTTATTTAAAGTAATTTATTTATATATTACATCTTTCCTTATTTGTCATTCCCATCACCATTCATCTTGATTTTCCCTTATAAATTCAATATACTTCTTACATGTAAACTTTAGAAAGGATGTGTTTTATGGAAAACTTATCCTGGAAAACATTCATAAAAGCAAGCATCTGTCTATTTGGTTTGTGGCTTGCGACCACTTATTGGCCAAGTGCCATACAGCTTGCACTGACAAGCATACGTGCTGCATCACCCCTTATGATTGGGTTGGTTATTGCCTATATCGTAAACCTTTTGATGAGCTTTTATGAACGTCAATCCACCTTCCAGAAACTTAAATTTTCTACACGTAGAGCATTGTGCATGACATTGGCAATGATCAGCTTTGTTGCGATTGTCGCAGGAATTTTCTATCTGGTCATACCCGAACTAACATTGTGTCTGAAACTATTGTTTGCAGAAATTCCTGGATTTATTGATCAGCTTCTAAGCGATCCTAACATCAGAAACCTTCTTCCGACAGATGTTACAAACGACCTTGCCGGGCTTGATTGGAATGGGGTCCTCAATAAATTGATGCCAGTATTGTCTACCGGCCTTGGTACGATTGGATCTCTTGTATCATCAATCTTCTCTACAACTGTGACCTTGCTGGTATCCTTGATTTTCTCTATCTACCTGTTAGTAAATAAAGAAACTCTTCAAACACAAGCTGATCGTCTGTTGAAGGTCTACACGAATTCGAAATTCTACCATCGCTGTAAAGAAATCATTGGAATCTTTGATGACTGTTTCCGCAAGTATCTGATTGGACAATGTACTGAAGCTGTGATCTTGGGTGCATTATGTGCCTTAGGCATGATGATTTTCAAATTCCCTTACGCTGTAATGATCGGTACACTGATTGGATTTACTGCTTTGATTCCTGTTGCGGGAGCATACATTGGTGCAGCGGTTGGAGCCATCATGATTCTGACTGTTTCACCTTTTCAGTCCCTTCTGTTTCTGGTGTTCATCGTCGTTCTGCAGCAGATTGAAGGCAATCTGATTTATCCAAAGGTTGTCGGCAGCTCACTTGGACTTCCGGCACTTTGGGTACTGGCCTCTGTTACAATCGGAGGCGGTGTCATGGGAATAGCAGGTATGCTTCTGGGGGTACCTGTCTCTGCAGCACTTTACCGACTTATCAAACAAGATGTACTCAAAAAAGAGACTTTGCAAACCTCCTAAACTCCACATCGTGGAGTTTTATTTTTAAATATGATATAACTAATTTATAAATATGATGATGGAGTAACTATGAAAAAGAAATTTACGATTGCTGCATTTATTTTTGGATTTCTTACCGTTGTATGTGGAACAATTGTGCTTCTCAGTTTTGGTACAATTGATATCTCGATTGCTGTTGTACCACTTTTATTTTTTGTGGCATGTCTTACATGGATTTCAGCCATCGACAAGAATGAGAAAAATACCCCAAAAGACCCTCGTCAATAAAATAGAAACCTCCCTTTCTGAAATCCTGGGAGGTTTCTTTATACATCGATCATACAAACATGAGTTCTTGTTTTTTCCTAAAAAGAACTCTGTAATAACACTAGAACTATCATCTTGTTTATCCATAACGATAAAGAGATTGTCTGTTGATGCACCTATCAAACAAAAGATGATTGAAACCGCCTGAATGCGGCAAATGATCATAGTGTACAAAACCAATAAAGATATAAACTGCCTTTTATATATGCAAAAATCCTCTCTTTTTTAGAGAGGATTTTTTGTTTTACTGAATCCCGTTTAAAGCTACGAGATTTTTAATCTTCTTCAATACAGCCAATCAGTTCAAGGATTCGATTTAAATCCTTTGTATCCTGATAAGCGATTGTAATAGACTTACCTTCTACTTTGACTTTTGTCTGCAGTTTCTTTTGCATGATTTCTTCTACATAGATCAGATTGTGATCTTTCACTTTTTCCTTCTTTGCAGGTTTAGGCTCTTTTGCATCACGAACCATCTTTTCTACTGCACGTACAGATAAACCTTCATCGACAATCTTCATCGCAATGTCATATGCAAGACCTTCATCTTCCAGCGTAATCAAAGGACGAACATGTCCCTGTGAAAGTTTTGCTTCTGCAACCAGCTGCTGAACTGATGCAGGAAGCTTTAAAAGACGAATTGTGTTTGCGATATGCACACGAGACTTGCCTACTCTTTCAGCTAAGCGCTCCTGAGTATATCCCATGCGTTCCATCAGTTTTGAATAAGCTGCAGCTTCTTCCATGATGTTGAGATCTTCACGCTGAATGTTTTCCAGCAATGCGATTTCCATCATCTGTTCATCATTGAACTCAACCAGAATTGCAGGAATTGTTTCTTTTCCTGCAAGTTTAGATGCACGCAGACGACGTTCACCTGCGATCAATTCATAACCATGAACACTTTTTCGTACAAGAATTGGCGTAAATACACCATGTTCTTTAATTGAAGAAGCCAATTCCTTCAATTTTTCATCATCAAATACTTTTCTTGGCTGATACGGATTGGCACGAACTTCAGAAACAGGAAGTTCTGTTTTTGAAGAGACATGCTCAGTTTTACCAGCCTGAATATCTTCCAGTACGTTTTCTACGCCTTCTCCAAAGATGGCATCAAGTCCACGTCCCAGACCTGTTTTTCTTGGTGCTGCCATTATACATTCCTTCCTTTTCTATCATTGATCATAATAATTTCCTTTGCCAATGATGTATATGCCTTCGCTCCTTCAGAACGAACATCATATTCGAAAATTGATTGTCCTGTTGATGGTGCTTCTGATAAACGTACATTTCTTGGAATGTAGCTCTTATAAACACTTTCCTTGAAATACTTGCGAACTTCCTGCTGAACTTCAACAGAAAGCTTTGTACGTGCATCAAACATTGTCAACAGTACACCTTCAATCACAAGCTTCTCATTGAACAATCGCTGTACAAGACGAATTGTAGAAAGCAGCTGAGTCAGTCCTTCCAGTGCATAATATTCACACTGTACAGGAATAATGACAGAATCTGCCGCAGTCAATGCATTGGTATTCAATAAACCAAGTGATGGCGGACAGTCAATCAAAATATAATCGTAACGATCTCTTACAACATCCAGCTGTTCTTTCAACTGTTTCTCTCTACCAGCTTTAAAGCTTGCCATTTCCAGATCAGCACCTGCAAGTTCAATTGTTGCAGGAAGCAGATCAATTGGAGGCATCTTAATATGTTTCAATGCTTCATCCACTGAACAATCATGCATCAGTACATCATATACACTTTTTCTATAGTTATGATCATTTCCACTGATTCCCTGTGAAGCATTCCCCTGAGGGTCAAAGTCCACAAGCATAACTTTTTTACCCAGATAAGCCAGACCTGCTGCCAGGTTGACACTGGTTGTTGTTTTTCCTACGCCGCCTTTCTGATTAGCGACTGCGATAATCTTCCCCATGAAACTCACACCCTATCTTTTCGGGAACTTAATGATAATCTGAAACTCATCATCATTTTCTACTTCCTGAGTTGTTGCCTCAATACCTGCATCAGTTACCATCTTCACAGCCTGATAGATTGTATTAAAGGCAATTCTCATATGACGAGCTACTGCTTTCGTTTTCTGTTTTGTTTCTTTCTTTTTTGATGCGTTTGTTTTTACATAAGCTTCTGTCTGTGCAACATTTAGCCCATGAGACAGTACATGTTCAAAAACTTCATGTTGTTTTTCTGGTTCAACATTCAAAAGTGCACGTCCATGACGCTCTGTCAACTTTCTTTCTGTAATTGCATTCTGAACTTCTTCAGGCAATCCTAAAAGACGAATCTTATTGGCAATTGTAGACTGGCTTTTCCCCATGCGTGATGCCATTTCATCCTGAGTACAGCTCGACTGACGCATAATCATCAGATAAGCTTTTGCCTCTTCGATTGCACTTAAATCTTCACGCTGAATATTTTCAATCAATGCAAGCTGAGCTGATTCCATCTCGCTTGTACTCTTAATCACAGCAGGAATAGTTTCCATCCCTAGTGACTGACAAGCTCTGAATCTTCTTTCACCTGCAATGATTTCATAGTAATCAATCATGTCTCGAACGACAATCGGCTGAATCAATCCATTTTCCTTGATCGACTGAGCCAGTTCTGTGATGCTTTCTTCATTGAAAACCAGACGAGGCTGATAGCGATTCGGTCTGATTTTTCTTGTAGGTATTGTAATGACCTGCTGCATTCAAACTTCTCCTTTACAGTGGATTCTTTTTGATTTTCGCAAACTGGCGAGGATACTGCACTGGAGTAGAACGATTCTTGCGATAGAACAGATTCACTCTTGTGCTTCCATCATTCAGATGACGCTCTTCAGTCTTTTCTAAAGTGCATCCAAGCACCTTCAATGCATGAGCAGCTTCACGATCTTCTTCAAGACCATTTGAGCCTTTCATCGCAAGGAAAAGACCACCTTTTTTAGTTAAAGGAATACAAAGTTCAGAAAGCATTCTTAAATTCGCAACTGCACGTGCAGTCACAACATCAAAACATTCACGATCCTGTTTAGCGTAATCCTCAGCACGAGCATTCACGCATTCAACATCTTTCAATCCAAGAACACGTACAACTTCTTTCAAGAAAGTTACACGTTTTCCTAATGGTTCTATAATCACAACCTTCAATTCCGGATATGCAATCTTTAATGGAATCGATGGGAATCCCGCACCTGATCCAACATCGCACAATGTACCCTGAATCGATGACGAAAACGATGGAAGCAAGGAATCATAAAAGTGCTTATCCAGAACTTCTTCGAATTCAGTAATTGCGGTCAGATTCATTTTTTCATTCCACTCTTTGAGCAGCTGTGCATAAGTCTCATACTGATGAATCTGTTGTTCAGTTAATTCAAGACCATTTTCTTTACAGCACTGAATAAATTCTTCTTTTTTCATCCTGTGTCCTCCGTTTAATTATTATAACAAAATTCCTGATTTAGCTCTATAGTGAAACCAAGAAAATAACAGGATTCTTTAACAGTTTAGCACAAAACACAATCACAAACACTTCTAAATCACATCAAGAAACATTATAATCATTTATAATATAATATATTTCAGTTCTATAAATATGACATGGTATATTTCTTTTATTTAAACTGACAAATATTGCATACAGATGAACTGGTGAATCTTTCCTTTGTTCTTTTCTGTCATAAAACAGTGAATCATATTTCCTTTTTTTCTATCAAGCATTGAAATACCTTTAGATGTCATAAATTAAGTACTTTAAATCATTATATTTAAATAATATTTGTTAAAACATAGAAAAAGGAGTCTTTTCAGACTCCTTGATATGTGATTAATAACCCTGCTTCCAGTAACGAGGTCTTACCAGACCGTCGTTGTAGTCAGGTCCACCTGGATAGTTTGTGCTCTTCAGAAGCAGTGGATCCATGCCGCGTTCTTTCATTTCTTCAATTGCTACTGCTGTAACAGACCACAGAATGAATGAACTTGCCAGACCGCTTGCTGCTGCAAAGTTTGCTTCAACGCCTTCAACTTCCAACATAGCTTCTGCAGCTGGTGCACAGTTGTCCAGTGTCAAATCAACGATTTCATACAGTTTCTTACCTGATGAATGAACAGGGCCTACACTCTGTGCATAGCTCATTGAACTCATAGCGATAACCTTGATTCCCATTTTCTTAGCTTCATAAGCCAGATCAACAACGTGCTTTGTACGCCCAGATACAGAACCCACAAACAGAACATCTCCTGGACGAATTGTCGAAGCTTTCAGCACATATGCTCCCAGACCTTCCATATCCAGATCCATATCGCTTCTATCTCTCTGACGAGCATCTGATTTTACTTCCAGTTTGTACTGGAATGGACGATACCAGAAAGGTCCTCCACCTCTATCAATCAAGTCATTCTGAATGGAATGACAGATTTCACTCAGATAAATGTTGCCACCATTCTGAAGTGTGTCTGCAATCATCTTACCTGCAGCAATAATGTTTTCTCTTTGTGTTGTTTTGACCTGGTCAAACAGCTGATCGACTCTCTTTTGATAATCATCTAAAATCATGAAATGATCCTCCTCTAAGTATATTCATTATCTATCAAAAAAGACATCTTTACAACCATCAAGATGTCTTTTCTTACATTTATTCCAATAATGATTTTATGTCTTCCAATTGACTCATGACAGCCTGTACATCATCGTCTTCAGCTCTGAACATGGAATGATAACTATAGAGGGCATAACCTGCATAATTGGAAGCACATTTTGCATCCTGTATCTGTCTGATCAGAATCTGTGAATCCTGAATCCATTCTTCATCATCTGAGTTGCCATTTTCCTGATTGATCTTGTATGCTCCAAGTCCTACAATCAGCTGTACATCTGTCCCCTTAACCACATCACTCCATTGCTGCAAGGTTGCGGCATAAGGTTTGCTTTTGTTGGTGTAGCCAAAATAAATCTGAGGTGCTATGTAATCCACCCATTCTTCCTCTACCCATTTTTCAACATCACCAAAGATTGAATCTCTGCTGTACTCCAGATTGCCTGCAGGAGAAATTCCAAACCATAGTCTACTGTCTATTTTGTTGAGTGTTTTATCAATCTTTTCAACCAGTTCATTCACATTGTTTCTGCGCCAGTCTTCAATAGATAAATTACTATCACTATACATATAATCCATCTTATCAAAACTGTCGTCCACATGATCTGGATAAAAGTAGTCATCCATGTGCAGACCATCAATCTCATAGTTCTGCGCAATCTCACTGACTACATTCAATATCAGATTGTGAACCTCTTCATAAGCAGGATTCAGATAGTATCGATCTTTATAAAAGATGATATTTCGATTGCCTTCATCAACCCATTTTTTAACGATATAAGATGAAGGTACTGTTTCCATTTTCTGTTGATCAAATGAACGAAATGGATTAATCCAGGCTTCAACTCGTATGTTTTTATCATGCGCTTTCTCAATAAAAATCTCAAGTGGATCATACTTCAGATTTGCACCAATCTGAGATTCAACATATTGAGTTGGGTAGTAATCTGATTGGTAATAAGCATCTGTAAAGGCTGATGCATGCAGGTAAATTGTATTGATTTTATACTCCATACAGTTCTCTATAATCTCATCAACACTTGCTTCAAATTCACTTGAAGATTTACCCCATAAAATCTGTGTGTAGTCGATGTAGCTGACCCATACTGCTCTGATTTCTTCTACAGAAGGAGTGTAAGAACACCCTATAATAATGGGAATCGTTATTAGAAATATTATTATCTTCTTTAACATAGGACTCCTTTCATTATAAAGAAAAGGAAGCTTTATGCTTCCTGTCCTGTAATAAATTCATGATATGGCAGTGTTTCACACCAGTCACAGAAGGCCTGCCACTCAGGAAGACGATGAGTTCTTCTCTGTTTATAGATGGTTTTCAGCTGACGATAGTTTGTCGTCATGCGTGCTGTCAATCTGAATCCAGCAGGATTTGAATACAGGATTTCAAGATACATCTTCTTCAGCTTTTCAGTTACTTCCTTGTCAGGATTTGCTTTGTTGGAAGCTTCCAGTTCATTGTATGCAGCAACCTTTTCCTTCATGATTTCAACCATTCTAGGATCCACGTATTCAATGTATGCTTTATCTAGATCAAACTTAGTAATGCGGTGCATTGTTGACTGTGAACTGATGAAATCCAGGAAATGATAACGTTCTGCTTCTACCCACGCTTTGTTGGAAAAGTTCAAATCAAACTGAATCAGAATTCCATTCAGAAAGTTATCATGACCTTCTCCCTGACGGCTTGTCCCCAGCTTCATGACAGTCTTAGTGACTTCAGAATTGACCTTGGACAGATCTGTAGCCATAGGATATTTGCTTCCTCTAATTGCGCTTTCGATACCATAGATTTCGACATTGCTGATGACTTCGTTGATGTTCATAAAGTTACCCCTTTCTTCTTCTTTCAAGGTGCATTGCCAGTACGGCAATATCTGCTGGATTAACACCTGAAATACGAGATGCCTGACCCATTGTTGCAGGCATGATTTTCTTTAGTTTCTGTCGCCCTTCCAGTGACAGATGTTCGACTTCATCGTAGTCCAGATTTTCAGGAAGTTTTGTATGGTCCATTTTCAACAGACGTTCTGCTTCCTTTTTAGCCTTTTCGATGTAGCCTTCATATTTGATTTCAATCTCAACCTGACGTGCTGCTTTTGCATCAAGTTCTACTCCTAATACTTCTGCAACTTCAACCAGTGATACATGTGGTCTTCTGACCAGCTCATACAATGAAATACCTTCACTTAAATCTTCAAATCCCCATTTGTGCAGAAGTTCATTCACTTCAGCATTTCCAATTGAAATATGAACATTTCTAATCTGTTCCTTCAATGCATTCAGCTGATTCATCCAGCCATGATAGTGATTCAGTCTTTCTTCTGACACCGAACCATACTCATATCCTTTTTCAGTCAGACGCTGATCAGCGTTATCGTGTCTGAGCAACAATCTGAATTCAGCACGGCTTGTCAATAAGCGATAAGGTTCCTGTGTACCCTTTGTCACCAGATCATCAATCATGACTCCGATATAAGCTTCATCACGTTTCAGAATTAGTGGTTCTTTATTTCACAGTTTACGTACTGCATTAATAACAGCCATTAAACCCTGTCCTGCAGCTTCTTCATAGCCTGATGTACCATTGATCTGCCCTGCACAGAAAAGTCCCTTAATCTTCTTTAATTCAAGCGATGGTCTTAACTGTAGTGGATTCACTGCATCATATTCAATCGCATAAGCGTATTTCTTGATCACTGCATGTTCAAGTCCAGGCAATGAATGAATCATTTTTTCCTGCACTTCATATGGCATAGAGGTAGAGAACCCCTGTACATAAGTTGTATCCAGTTCTCTGCTTTCAGGTTCAAGGAAAATCTGATGACGATCCTTATCCGCAAAACGAACAAGTTTATCTTCAATGCTTGGACAATAACGAGGCCCAACTCCCTTTACAACACCAGAGTACATGCTGGAACGATGCAGATTGGAATTGATAATCTGATGGGTTTCAGGCGCTGTGTATGTCAGGTAACAGACTTCCTGTTCATCAAACGGAAGAATCTCATCAGTCATTGTACTGAAACTGAAGAATTCCGGTGTTCCTGGCTGTACACTAGTCTTGCTGAAGTCAATAGATGATGTCAGAACACGTGCAGGTGTACCAGTTTTCAGACGGAATGTTTCGATTCCATTATCTCTTAAACATTGTGACAATGTATTGCATGTAGGCTCATTATCTGGTCCGCTTTCACTCACCTGATCAGAAACCATCACCAAAGATGACATGTACGTACCTGTTGTCAGGATGACACACTGTGCTGATACATACCCTGTATTCTTCAGGTTTGCACCCTTTGCAACATCTTCTTCAATGACTAGATCAGTGACCATATCTTCTATCACTGTCAAATTATTTTGACACAAAAGTTCATTCTGCATAGCCTTTGCATATGCAATTTTATCTGATTGCACTCTTAAAGACTGTACACCAGGACCTTTTGTCGTATTTAACATCTTAAACTGCAGCGCTGTCTGGTCAGCAGTTTTTCCCATCTGTCCGCCTAGCGCATCAATCTCTCTTACGACAATTCCCTTGGCAGGACCACCTACAGATGGATTACAAGGCATTTTCGCAATCTGATCACGACTTAATGAAACAAGCGCAGTTTTACATCCCATACGTGCTGCAATCAAAGCTGCTTCACAACCAGCGTGTCCACCACCAATAACAAGCACTTCATATGAATTCACTGTGTTCATTTCATCACTCCCTTTCTTTCAAAGTCTTCTTTATTTTAACATATAAAAAAAAGAAAGAATATCACAAGTGATATTCTTTCCTATGCTTGAATCATTTAATTAAGCAATTACGTTCTGCTTACGAAGAATTTCTTCGATTGCAGTGATTGCTGCATCTTCGTCTTCACCGTCGCAAGTGATAACGATTTCAGTCTGTGTAGGGATACCCAGTGCCATAACAGCCATGATTGACTTCATGTTTACTGCCTTGCCACCTTCAGCCTTTTCAACTGTTACGTTGCATTTGAACTTAGCTGATGCGCTTACTGCTAAAGTTGCAGGTCTAGCGTGCAGACCTACTGGATCGATTACAACTGCATTTAACTTTCTCATGATTCTATCCTCCTGAATTATAACCACTTTTATTTTAGCTGATTTTTACAAAAGACTCAACAAAAACTACTGTTTACGATATCAGAAATCAATGATATATCCTGATCTGATACGAATGTAAAATGAATTTCAGGTTCATATGGACAATTTTTCAAAATCAGATGCTTAATCATCATACAATGACCTACACAATACTGCATTGTATCATCATGTTCTTTGCCATAAACAACAGGGACTATGATTTCAACCTGATTGTCTTTAACCACAAATCCATCCATTCCTGAACTGCTCAGCATTTCTACTTCATGATCTTCAAGATACTGTTTCATCATCTTGCGGATTTTTTTCTGTTCCCACTCTTTGTAGATATGTGTCTTGCATTGTTTTAAAGCCTGAGTCACCGCAAAGTGCAGATGATCTTCCTGCATATCAATCTGCTCCTCTTCTTCTGAGTTGATCAAAGACCACATATCCACACCAGATTCAGATGCAATCTGCAGAATTCTACTTGTTACAGATGCGTCTTCTTTATCCAGATAGATATAGCTTTCCAGATTGGAATTGACATTAATTCCAACTTCACTCAAGTAAACAGGACTTTGAAAAAACACAACATCTTCCAGAACAATGCAATTCAGTTTTTCTGGAAGTGTCTTGGATTTTGATGCCTTCAATACAGCTTCTTTTAAAGCTTCTTTAGTATCATAACCATTCTGTTTATCAAATGTCTCCCACATCTGCTTAAAATTCATTGTTTGGCTTTTTACGCAACGACCATAACCTGTTAATGCTTTTTCTTTTGCACGAGGTGATGTCTTCACTAAAAAAAACAGATAGTCGCCTTCATTGAAATCCGCAAACTTCTTGGTGTAACTAGGTCTCCAGAAGTTCATTGTACGATTTCCATTGATGCGATGATATTCAATCATCTGACTATTTGTCACATATGCAATGGATGCCATCTTCTCACCTCAAATCATATGTTTATTTTATCATATTTTATACCTTAACTGATAACCTTTTTCACAAAGAAAAAACCGCTTAAGCGGCTTTCTCTTCCATCATCTTTTCAAGACGCTGACCAGCTTCATAACCTTTTCTGTAAAATTCTGTCATGTCCTGTTCAATGTAACGATTCTGATAAACCAGTTCCATTGTGACTGGTCCTTTGTAATTGCATTCTGTCAACTTATCCATCATCCAATTCCAATCAATTGTACCTTCAAATGGAATCAGATGTTCATCTTTTTCACCATGATTATCATGAAGATGAACACAGAATATCTTATTTTTAAACAAATCAAAGTCAATCTCATCTTTAAAATGTGCATGCAGATGACCACTATCCAGACAGATTCCTACATTGTCATTTTCGATATTTTTCAATATATATTCCTGATACCCTTTAATCTTTGTGTTTTCAAATGCAATTTTTATGCCAAGATCCCGTGCATAATCTGCGATTTCCTGAAATCTTTTAAGTCCGATTTCATTAGGCCCGGGGGCTTCAGACTTGCTGGTAAGATGCATGCAGACCAGATTAATGCCGTTTTCCTTGCAGAGTTTGAGGTCGTTTTTATATCTTTCCACAAAGCTTTCGTTTTCTTCACCTTCAAGCCATATGTTATTGATTTTCTGATATCCTAAATGCGCAAAGATGACATTAAGTCCTAATTTTCGCACATAGTCCAGTTGTTGCTGCTGAGATATTTCCCAATCCTTGTTGTACCACTCTATAAAAACATGCTTAAATCCTGCTTCTTTAATGGCATTGATTAAATCAAATGGTGTCCCTTTTTGATGTGCATTGCTTATTGTAACCGCAATCATAGTGTCAACTCCTTTGTCTTGATAATTTAACTATAGTCTTTCTTTCATAAAATTAAAAGGACGATTTCTCGTCCTTAGAAAATACCGTAAGATTCACCTGATTCATCAACACTCACATTCAGTGCTGCAGGCACTTTTGGAAATCCTTGCATTGTCATGATGTTTCCAGTCAGAACAACTCCAAACCCAGCACCCTTTGAAATTCTCAGCTCTTTGAGATGAATATCAAAGTTTTCAGGACGACCAATCAGCTGATCATCAGATAATGAAGATGGTGTTTTCGTCATACATACTGGCAGTTTAAGATTTACTTTCGCTTTGTCATTCCCCTACATTTCAACATAATCTGCACCAATGTGAGCTTTCTTGGCAATCACATCAACTTTTTCGATTACATTTTCCTGTGCTATCTGTAAATCTGTTTTCATGGCGCTTCTTTTTTTATAGTTTTTTGCGGCCTTCAAACGCTTTAATCAACGTCAATTCATCCGCATAATCCAAATGACCTCCCATAGGAAGTCCATATGCAATACGAGTCACAAGAATACCTTTTTTAGACAAGACCTTGTCTAAATAAAGTGCCGTCGTTTCCCCTTCCATTGTTGCATTTGTCGCAAGAATAACTTCTTTTGTGCTTTCATCGACGCGATCAATCAAACTTTGAATGTTCAAATCATCAGGAAGAATTCCTTTGGTTGTCGAAATCAGCCCCTGAAGCACATGATAGACCCCTTTGTATTCATTGGTCTTTTCCATTGCGACAACATCCTTAATAGACTGAACAACACAGATTGTGCTGTGATCTCTTGAGTCATCACTACAGATACTGCATTTCTCTTCTTCCGTCAAATTACCGCAGACTGGACACGTCTTCAGCTTAGCCTTGATATCCAGCAGGGCTTTGGCAAATGCTTCTACATCTTCCTCACTGGCATCCATCATGCACAGTGCATAACGTTCTGCAGATTTTGCCCCAACCCCCCGCAAAAGACGAAAGGATTCTATCAGTTTTTCTAATGAAATTGGATACACTAGAACATCCCTGGCATCTTCACGCCCTGAGTAAGTGTTCCCATTTTGCTTTCACGTTCTTTTTTAGCAGTCGCAAGAGCTTTATTGATTGCTACCATGACACTTTCAGCTACAACTTCTGCATCATCCATCATGTCCTGATCAATTTCAATCGCAGTTACTTCCATTGTTCCCATGACAGTTACTTTTACAGCACCGCCACCTGCAGTACCTTCATAACTTGTTTCATTCAATTCTTTATCAATTTTCTGCATTTTAGCCTGCATTTGCTGTGCCTGCTTCATTAACGCCTGAATATTCATTTTAGTGATCCTCCTCTACAATTTTTAAATTTTCTTTTCCAAACAGATCAAACAGCTGTTCAACTGTTGATTTTTCTTTAACTGCATCCTGTTTCTCTTCAGTGCGCTTGATTGGATCAATCAATACTGGCTGAGGAAGTGTTCCTGCAGCTCTGCGCTGAATAAACAGCTGTGTGCACTCTTTGAACATATCCACTGTAATCGCAAACATCTGCTTTTCAATGTTCAGATAATTCCAAAGGAATGGTTCAAGTTCTTTTTTCATCTCATTGATTTCATTGCTCAAAGCTTCATATGGAGTAGCTAAAAGAATAAAATCTTTTCCGCTTGCCGCAATCTCACAATCCTTCAATAGATTAGCATAACGTGCTACTGATAAGTTGCGAGTTAATGGAGTTAACTTCGCCCAATTGTCTATGTCATAATTTTTGTACTGTTTATTACCTTGTACAAGTAATCCCAACACAAATTCAGGATCCAACTGAATATCTTTCAGGATTGCATGTCGTTCAATTGGTTCTTCTATCTTTGGCTCTTCAGCGACTTCAAACAAAGATGGACCTTCTTCCATAACGGATTCGACATCTTCTTCATCCAATGCCAGTGATGACTGTTCCCCTGTTACTTCTTCCACCGTCACTTTTAACTCAGGAAGCGGCTCAGGCTGTACAACTGGTTTTTCAACACGCACAACTGGTTTAACTTCTTTCACTGGTTCTGTTTGTGGCACATAAGCTGTATCACTGATTGCCATCATTTTCAACAGACTGACTTCAAAATAAGAAGTAACGTTGGATGCAGTACGATACTTTTCCATCGTTTCCATCAAAGTATCCATCATCTCAATCAACCCTCTTGCTGGACACTTCTGCAGCAGTTCACTTGCCTGATCTGCACTTACCTTTTCAAGCAATGACTGATCATGAGTATAGCTGTAAATCACTGTTTCTTTCAACAATTCAATTAAATCAGATGTCAAACGTTTGATATCTGTACCTTTTTCAGAGAGTGTCTTAATGCGATTCATCAGAACGCTTGCCTCATGATTGAATACATTCGAAAGCATTTCAAGCTTTTCCTCTGTTGTGGTAATCCCATAAATGGCATTTACATCTGCAGCTGTAATATGATCCTGTGCATAAGCAATGCACTGATCCAGAATACTTAATGCATCACGCATCCCACCATCTGCTAGTGTTGCGACTAGACGAAGTGCATCCGGTTCTACATGAAGGTTTTCTTTTGCGATGATAGATTGCATTCTTTCAACGATTTCTTCAAAAGGAACTCTTGTAAAATCATATCTTTGACAACGTGAAATAATAGTTGGCAATACTTTATGCGGTTCGGTTGTCGCCAGAACAAATATGACATGTCCTGGTGGTTCTTCCAACGTTTTCAGCAAGGCATTAAATGCGCCTGCAGAAAGCATGTGAACTTCATCGATAATATATACTTTGTAAGTTGCTTCAATTGGAGCATACTTTACTTTTTCAATGATATCTCTGATTTCATCTACACCATTGTTGCTGGCAGCATCGATTTCAATAATATCTGGATGATTTCCTTTCTGAATCGAAAGACAGCTAGGACATGTTCCACAAGGGCTGTTATCTCGATTATGGCAGTTAACTGCTTTAGCCAGAATCTTCGCAATGGATGTTTTTCCTGTTCCTCTTGGCCCACAGAACAGATATGCATGAGCAATTTTCTGTCGACGTACCGCATTCTTTAACGTCTGGACGATATGCTGCTGACCTGCAACATCTTCAAAATCGACAGGACGATATGTACGATACAATGCTTTATAACTCATGACTTCACCCCTTTCGCTGATGTTCTTATTATATCAAAATCTACTATATACTTAAACTAAAAGAAGAATTTACTCAGAAATTCTTCTCTCTCTTTTCTTCTTAAAAAAATCTTTCAGCAGCTGTGCCGTTTCTTCTTTCAAAATACCGCCTTCTACTTCCGGATAATGATTCAGCCCTTTCACTTCATTGATATTGAAGTTGCTTCCAAAGAATCCACCCTTAGGGTCATATGCACCAAACATTACTTTTCTGATACGTGATTGCTGAATAGCTCCTGCACACATTGGGCACGGTTCTAAAGTCACATACAAATCACACCCCTCCAGACGCCACGAATTAAGCTTTCTGCAGGCTTTTTCTATACATAGTATTTCTGCATGATGCGTAGATATTTGCTTCGTCTGACGCGTATTATGAGCTCTAGCGATGATTTTACCATCACACACAATCACTGCGCCGATAGGAACTTCATCCTTCAATTCAGCTTTATGTGCCTCTTTCATCGCAGCTCTCATGTATTTCTCATTCAAATCCATTAAAGAACCTTCTTTCCATTCAGAACAGCTTCCAGCAGTTCATCATTGTGATACATCAATTTTAACAGAAAATACGGTTCACCTTTCAAAAGAAGTTCCAAAAATATACGATCACCTTCCCATAGATTCAAATCATATACTTTTTCCTTGTCCACCCACTGCAATACACCTTCATTGCAGTTTTCATTCAACTCACCAGTAAATGATTCGCTTGTAAACAAATGCATGTATTCAGGGTCATCATTGTTATAACAGAATGTTACGATTCCTCGTGGTTTTAATCCTTGTACAGACAATCCAGTTTCTTCATAAATCTCTCGAATCGCACACTCATCTGGACTTTCATTCTTTTCAAATTTACCTCCAACACCAATCCACTTCCCTTTATTGACATCTTCTTTTTTCTTTATTCGATGCAGCATCAAGAGTTTATTATCTTGAATCAGATAACATAGTGTTGTACATTTCATAAAAACCACCTCTTTTTAGATACAAAAAAGGGTACACACAAACATTGGTTCTTATGGCTGCTACGTTCCCGTCCTGACCAGATTCAAACATATTTGTTGTACCGATATGTATTATACCCTATCCTTTTCATTCTAACAAGAACTTTTTATTTTCTCACTTTAACACTTTCTTAAGAGATTGTTCAGAAGTTCTTTATCCTTGTCTATTATAATCTGTACAAGGAGAATACTTTATGAACGTTAAAAAGCTGCTTTTAATCAATCTCACAATTGCATCTTTTCTTATTTTTTGCATTCTGTCAGATCGCTGGAATCTCATTCAAAAACCACATTATACAGCATCTGATTTCTCAATCCTTGAACATATCAGTTCAACAGATTGTGATCAGGATGGCATCGATGACGCACATGACATTCTTTATGGAGCTAGAGAATACGTACAATCCGGCCTCAAATATAAAAGTGGTTATTATGATGGCGGTTATCCTACGGATGAATATTCAGTCTGCACTGATGTAATCTGGTATGCATTTCAAAATGCAGGATACAATCTGAAACAAATGATTGATGATGATATTATGCAAAACACTGATTTATATCCTTTGAATTTTCCTGATTCAAACATCGATTTCAGAAGAGTTAGAAATCTAAAAGTATTCTTTGAACGTTTTGCAGTAAGCCTGACACTTGATATTCATGAAATTGATGAGTGGATGCCTGGTGATATTGTAGTTTTCTCCCCTAGTCATATTGGTATCATTTCTGATAAACGCAACAAGGATGGTATCCCCTATCTGATTCATCATGGTGGACAACCCAACAAAGAAGAAGATTGTATTATTAAACGAGATATGGAAATTACAGGTCATTATAGATGGAAATAGTGTTTCACGTGAAACACTATTTTTTAATATATTTCTCAATAAACTTCTTTTGTATTTCTGGATAAGTCCATTTTTCAGGTAATTCTTCGCTGATTATTACTTCGCCTATTTCTGAATCAGGCAATTCACCTAACAGTGCAATATTCGCAACAAACACTCGACCATAATTGATTTTATCATCAGATTGCACGCTATAATCGCAAAGGGTCTGAATATCAAATTCTAAAGCTCCAGTTTCTTCTGTCAATTCACGTTTTGCAGCTTCATCGATACTCTCACCATTTTCTCTGTGCCCTCCTGGTATTTCATAAGTTATTCTTTGTTTATGTCTACAGAATACCCATTGATTATGATATCGACTGATAATTACTGCATATTCCAGTAAATTATCATCTACTTCTTTTTCATACAACCTTACTTCCATGTATATTCTCCTATTGTTACACGTGAAACATTGAAATTATTTATAAATCTATTATATACTTTGATAGTATTAAACTAAAGGTGATAACAATGAAGAAACTCAAAGAACATTTAAGTATAAATTTAGTGCTGATACCATTGGTGTTTATCGTGTTGATGCTTTTTGATTTTGTGGGTAATACTAATTTTGTTTATGGACATTTCTATAAACACTCCACTATCATCACTGATGATACCATCACAACTGAAATCATAGAACAAACACCTGATTCAATCACAATCGAATTTACAAACAACAGCAGCGAAGAATGGATATATTCAAACAGCTATTCAATTGAAATCTTTGATAAAGATGTCTGGTGTGTAGTTCCTTTTTCAGAAAATGTAATGTTTGCTGAAATAGCCCATGTTTTAGAACCAAATCAAACCGTAAATGAAACTTATTCACTTGAATACCACACCCTCTATTCTGGTCATTACAGACTAGTTGTAGGTACATCAGTTACTGAATTTGATATTAAATAAAAGAAGGCAAGTAATCAAAACTTGCCTTTCATTTTACTTAATACAGATAATTCGATCCTGCTATCTAAATATTTGAACTGCTAGTGCTTCTATTTTATAATTTAATCAAAAAAAGAATTGAAGGTGATGAAAATGTATATGACAGCAAAAGAACGTTTAATTAAAAATCTGATTTTTATTCCTCTGATATGTATTGTGTTCATGTTATTTGATTTTAGCGGTCATTCAAATTTCGTCAACGGTAAATTGATGCAACATTCAAGTACAAACATTAATGAAAATATCGAAACCAAAATCATAGAACAGACATCAGATTCCATTACAATTGAATTCACAAACAAACAATCTGTTGATTGGTTCTATTCAGAATATTATTCAATAGAAGTCTTTGATCAGGGTGTCTGGTGCATCGTTCCTTTTACAGAAAATATATCTGTCATTGATATAGCTTATATTTTAGAACCTAATAAAACCGCAACACATACTTATCCATTAAACCACCATACTTTATATGCAGGTCATTATAGAATCATCATTGATTCTTCATCAACAGAATTTGAAATCAAATAAAGAAAAAAGCAAGTTATGATCACTTGCCTTCTTTTATTTTATTTCTTACGGATGATGAGATCCTTGCCACCCATATAAGGACGCAATGCCTTAGGAATGCGGATATCTCCTTCTTCAGTCAGATTGTTTTCCAGGAATGCAATCAGCATGCGTGGTGGAGCAACAACTGTGTTATTCAGTGTATGAGCAAAATACTTTCCGTTTTCGCCATCAACACGGATACCCAAACGTCTAGCCTGTGCATCACCCAGATTTGAGCATGAACCTACTTCAAAGTACTTCTGCTGACGTGGAGACCAAGCTTCAACATCACAGCTCTTCACTTTCAAGTCTGCCAGGTCCCCTGAGCAGCATTCCAGAGTTCTTACTGGAATTTCCAAAAGACGGAAGAAATCAACCCTGTTTC
>JAZRUQ010000163.1:0-22252 GCA_045652605.1 Erysipelotrichaceae bacterium | reverse complement strand
GTGGCGATAGCGAGATGGACACACCTGTACCCATCCCGAACACAGAAGTTAAGCATCTCAGCGGCGACAATAGCATGGCGTGCTCATGTGAAGATAGCACGCTGCCAGGTTACTTAGGAACTCATTTGAGTTCCTTTTTTTTTCATAGTATGTTATAATACGTTGGCTAAAATGGAGGATACCGTATGAAAAAAGTACGTTTAATCTCTTCGCTTGATGAAACTAGAGCGTTAGGTATAAAAATAGGAGAAAATGTAGAAGAAGGAACTGTAATTACTCTGACAGGTGATTTAGGAGCGGGTAAGACAACTTTAACTCAAAGCATTGCCAAAGGAATGGGAATTAAAAAAACAGTAAGCAGCCCTACATTTACCATCTGTAAGATATATCAAGGTCGTCTTCCTCTTTATCATTTTGATGCATATCGTCTTGAAGGATCAGAAGAAGACCTTGGATTTGAAGAAATGATTGAAGGAGATGGACTTGCGGTTATCGAGTGGCCGCAATACATTGAGTATATGATTCCTGAAGATGTGTTAGAAATATCAATTCATCTGACTGGAGAAGAAAGCCGTGAAATGCAGTTTCATGCACATGGAGAAAAAAGCATTCAGCTTTTAAAGGAGATTTTATGATTCGTTTATGTATGGACACCAGTCATAAAAAACTGGTACTTGCACTGATTCAGGATGAGACGATTTTAAGTTATGTTGAAGAAGATTGTTTTAAGAAACAATCTGAAATTATTAATCAGAAACTGGATGAAATGTTAAGACTACATCAGATTAAACCTTTGAATATTGATGAAATCTGTGTTACAAAAGGACCTGGGTCTTATACAGGAGTTCGTATTGCGATGACTATCGCGAAGGTAATGGGTGCAATGGGTAATATTCCTGTGTATACACTTAGTTCACTTCAGCTTGCTTCAGGCTGTATGGAAAATACTCTTGTTTTGATGGATGCTCGTTCCAAGCGTGCATATTATGGTCTTGTTGACAAAGGAAATATTATTGAGCAGGGTGTTGATTTGATTGAAGTTATTGAATCAAAACAGTTTACTCCTGCACATTATGCATGTGATGCATGCTTGATTGATAAAGAAGAAACTCCAGTTTCATTGGCTGAGTCTTTTGTTAAATTAAGAAATCATTGGGAGCTGGTTGAAAACATTCACTCACTTGCTCCTGAATATTTAAAGAGCAATGATGATTATCTGGTGAAGAAATGATTTTACGTGGGATGACTTATGACGATCTGAGTACCATTGCGGATTTGGAAGCTGAGCTTTTTAAAGAGCCATGGTCTCAGTCTGATTTCCAGAGAGAACTGGATGAAAATGAATTTGCGAATTACTATATTGCTGAAATCGATGGTGAAGTAGCAGGGTACTTTGGTTTGTGGCTTTTGTTTGATCAGGCTCAGATTACAACGATTGGTACAGCCAGGAAGTTTCAGCGTCAGCATGTTGCATCCTTTATGATGGAAGCAATTGATCAGATATGTGTTGAAAATGAATGTGAATTTCTATCTTTGGAAGTTCGTGTAAGCAATACGCCAGCACAGAATCTGTATAAGAAATTTGGCTTGGAAATTGTCAGTGTGCGCAAGGATTACTACAGTGATCATGAAGATGCATACTTGATGGTCAAAGCCGTAGGAGGATTTGAATGAAAGATGTCATTTTGATGGCCATTGAGTCAAGCTGCGATGAAACAGCTTGTGCAGTAGTAAAAAATGGCAATGAAATTTTGTCGAATGTTGTATCAACACAGATTGAAGTTCATAAAAAATATGGTGGTGTAGTTCCAGAAGTGGCATCACGAATTCACGTTGAAAACATTTCAATGGTTGTATGTGAAGCTTTGGAAAAATCAGGAGTAACCATGGATCAGATCGATGGTATTGCCTTTACACAGGGACCAGGTCTTGTTGGTTCTCTTCACGTAGGTGTTCAGGCAGCTAAAACAATTGCTTGGATGTATGACAAACCACTTGTTCCACTTCATCATCTGATTGGCCATATTTATGCCAACAGTTTTGTAGAACCTTTGAAGTTCCCAGCTTTAGCATTGGTTGTTTCAGGTGGGCATACTGAACTGGTTTATATGAAGGAGCATTTCAGTTTTGAAATTCTGGGTTCAACTCAGGATGATGCGATTGGTGAAGCTTATGATAAAGTAGCCCGTGTACTTGGACTTTCTTATCCGGGTGGACCGATTGTTGATAAAATGGCAAAAGCAGGTAAGCCTCATTATAAACTTCCTGTACCAAAAACAGAAAAACCACTTGATTTCAGTTTCAGTGGATTGAAATCAGCAGTTCTTCAGTGCATTGAGCGTGAACGTAAAGCCGGAAATGAAATTGTTGTGGAAGACATGTGTTATGCATTTCAGGAAACCGCTTTGAAAACACTGGTAGATAAAACTCGTAAAGTCATTGAAGAAAAGCATCCTGCTCAGATTGTTCTGGCAGGAGGTGTAGCTGCAAACTCACGTCTGCGTGCTATGATTTCTGAAATGGTTGCAGAATATGAAGGTACAGATGCAGTGTTGCCACCGCTTTGGTGCTGTACAGATAATGCTGCAATGATTGGAGCTGCAGGATATCAAGCTTATTTGAGAAATGAATTTGGATCTTTGGATTTGGGTGCACAGCCTTCAAAAGATCTTTGTGATTAGTTCATTTATGAAAAATCTTCACAAAGCAAAAACTTTGTGATATGATGGACATGGTGATGCAAATGAGTACAAATCGTAATGTGCCTAAAGCTACGCTTCAGCGTTATCCTATTTATTTAAAGGCACTTAGAAAACTTCAGAGCAATGGAATTACTCGTATCATGTCAAAAGAACTGAGTGAGTATGTTGATATCGAATCGACGACAATTCGTCGTGACTTCTCTTTTTTGGGAACTCTTGGTAAGCAGGGGTATGGTTATGATGTTGACAAGCTTATTGCGATTTTTAATGAAGAACTTGGTTTAGGCTTTGATGAGAAGATTATTCTGGTCGGAGCGGGTAATTTGGGTAAAGCACTGATGAACTACAACAGATGGAATCATGTTGTAGGTGAAATTGTCTGTGCATTTGACATCAATCCAGACAATGCAGCAAATCTTTCTATTCCGGTTTATCATGTATGCGATATGGCGGAAAAGATGCCTGCAGGTTGTCGTATTGCGATTTTGTGTGTATCACAGAATGTACAGGAAACAGTCGATCATTTGATTGACAATGGTATTGTTGGAATTGTAGACTTTACACATGAACATTTCCAGGTACCAAAGAATGTACGTGTAAAACCTGTTGATGTTGTATCGACAATTCAGGAACTGGTATTTGAAACCAATTCCATGAACAAATAAATAGACGATGAAAAGAGAACGACTATTTGAAATGAATAGAGAGTCCTGGAGGGTGGAAGCAGGATCATGGAAAATAGAGTCGGAACACTCTTGGAGTTGGGCTGAAGAACTTAAGTAGGCAGCCCCGTAGAATGGCGTTAACTTCCCTAAAGGTCTCATTTGAGATGAAATAGGATGGCACCACGTTAAAATAACGTTCCTGTATAGGAACGTTTTTATTTATTTTCTAAGGAGGAAAAGAATATGTTAGCATTTATGACTGTCAGAGAACTGTATGAACTGGTACAGGCTCAGAACCAGATGGAAATTGACTCACTGGAGTATGTAACACTTCAGGGGTGGGTTCGTACGAACCGTGACAATGGATCAATCGGATTTATTGAATTGAACGATGGAACATATTTCAGAAATATTCAGCTTGTTTATACGAAAGAATTAGCTGATTATGACAAGGTATCTCACTATTTGACAGGTACTGCACTGACTGTTACAGGTAAATTCAAGGTAACACCTGAGGCAAAACAGCCATTTGAAGTAGAAGTAACAGAAGTACAGCTGGAAGGAGAATGTTCAAGCGATTATCCACTGCAGAAAAAGCGTCACAGCTTTGAATATCTGCGTGAAATCGGACATCTTAGACCACGTGCAAATACTTTCAATGCAGTGTTCCGTGTAAGAAGTGTCCTGTCTATGGCAATTCATGAATTCTTCCAGAATCAGGGATTTGTGTATGTTCATGCACCAATCATTACTGGAAACGATGCTGAAGGAGCAGGGGAAGTATTCACTGTTACAACACGCACTGATGAAAACTATGAAGAAGACTTTTTTGGCAAGAAAGCTTCACTGACTGTATCTGGTCAGCTGCAGGCTGAAGCATTTGCATTGGCGTTCCGTGATGTATATACATTCGGTCCAACATTCCGTGCAGAAAATTCAAATACAACAACTCATGCTGCAGAATTCTGGATGATTGAACCGGAAATCGCTTTTGCAGATCTTGGTGATGATATGGATTTGATTGAAGACATGGTGAAATCATGCATCGAATATGTCATGGACAATGCACCAGAAGAATTGAAGTTCTTTAACCAGTTTGTGGACAAGACTTTGATGGAACGTCTGGAACTGGTACGTACAACACCATTTGTGCGTATGCCTTACACTGAAGCAATCGAACATTTGAAGAATGCTAAAGTGAAATTTGAAAACAACAAAATTGAATGGGGTATGGACCTCAACACTGAACATGAACGTTACATCTGTGAACAGGTAGTTAAGGGACCGGTTTTCCTGACTGACTATCCAAAAGACATTAAGGCATTCTATATGCGTCTAAATGATGATGGCAAGACAGTTGCAGCATGCGACTTGCTGGTACCTGGCGTTGGTGAACTTGTTGGTGGTTCACAGCGTGAAGAAAGACTTGATGTTCTGAAGGCTAGAATGGCTGAAATGGGCGTTCATGAAAAGGGTCTTGAATGGTATCTGGATCTGCGTCGTTATGGCGGATGCCAGCATGCTGGATTCGGTCTTGGATTTGAACGATTCATTATGTACATCACAGGTATGCAGAATATCCGTGACGTTATCCCATTTGCACGTACTCCAAGAAATCTGATGTTCTAATCAGATTCCGTTAAACAACTCATGACGGAAGAGTTCTCTTCCGTCATTTTTAAAGAAAGAAGGTGAAATCATGCTTTATCAGATCAACAAAGGAACCTTTTCCTATGGTGCAGATACAGTATTCAGTGATATTCAGTTTGAAGTCAGGGATACTGAAAAAATTGCGATTGTAGGTAGAAATGGGTGTGGTAAGTCAACTCTTCTGAAAGTGATTGAAGGTGAACTTTCTTTAGATAAGGGTACAATTCACAAAATGAATGGAATTACCATTGGTTCTTTGAAACAGGAAGTTTTCAAAGATGAATCAAAAGTCCTTAAAGATGAACTGATGTCAGTGTTTGATGATCTTCTTGATCTGCAGCATCAGCTGGATGAAACAGCTGCTTTAATGGCTGAAGATTACAGTGACAAGGTAATGGAACGTTATGCCACCCTTCAGCAACAGTTTGAAGAAAAAGGCGGTTACACCTATCAAAGTGAATTGATGAGTGTGCTGACACGTTTTGGTTTTGATGAAGAGGATTTAAATCGCACTGTTGGAACATTCTCAGGAGGACAGCGTACACGTTTGGCTTTTGTACGTCTGTTGATTTCCAAGCCTGATATTCTGTTGCTGGATGAACCTACGAACCATCTTGATTTGGAAACAATCAAATGGCTGGAAGGTTATCTGAAACGTTATCCAAAAGCAGTTGTCGTTGTATCGCATGACCGTGCTTTTCTGGATGAAATGGCAGATGTCATCTATGAAATTGAATTTGAAGAGATGACACGTTATACAGGCAATTACACAAGTTTTGTTCAACAGAAAAGAATCAATCAGGAATCTTTAGAAAAAACATATCGCAATCAGCAGAAAGAAATTGAGCGTCTTAATGCATTGATTGAAAAATTCAGATATAAGAAAAACAAAGCAGCTTTTGCCCAGTCAAAAATCAAGTATCTGGAAAGAATGGACAAGGTTGAACTTTCTGAATCTGACAACAAAAAATTCAAGGCTCATTTCACTTGTGCGCGCAAGGGTGGTAAAAATGTGCTTGAAGTGAAAGATTTGAACATTGGTTATGATCATTCGCTGGCAGAAATCAACTTGAAAGTCATGCAGGCACAGCGTATTGCGATTATTGGTAAAAATGGTCATGGCAAATCAACCTTTGTGAAAACACTGATGGAACTTGTGCCTCCGCTTTCTGGTGAAATCCTGTTTGGTCATCAGATTGATACAGCTTATTTTGATCAGCAATTGATAGAATTTACAGGTGAAAGAACTGTTCTTGAAGAAATCTGGAATGAAAATCCTGATATGAGTATGACAGAAGTCAGAACTCTGTTAGGTTCCTTCCTGTTTTCTGCAGATGATGTCTTTAAAAGTGTCAGTGTTTTATCTCAAGGTGAAAAAGTACGCCTGTATTTCTGTAAGCTTGTGTTGAAAAAAGCCAATTTCCTGATTTTGGATGAACCGACAAACCATTTGGATATCTTGGGAAAAGAAGCACTGGAAGATGCACTTTTGGATTATGATGGTACATTGCTGTTTGTATCGCATGACCGTTATTTCATTAAAAAGATTGCAACGTCAATTCTTAAAATTGAAGACGGGCAGGCAACGTATTATCCATACAATTATGATGAGTACATGGCTGAAGTGCAGCCAGTGATCGAAGCTGCAAGTTTTAAGAAAAAAACAGAAACAAAAGAAAAGACGGCCTCCACTAAAACTCGTAAACCATCACCGAGTGATATGAAAAAGATGGAAGCAAAAATTGAGGCAAAGGAGCTTGAACTTGAACAGCTCAGAGAACTTCGTTTTGAACCTGAATATTATCAGGATGCATCAAAGATGCAGCAGCTTGATGATAAGATTGATGATCTTGTCAATGAAGTTGCAAATTTGATGAACACCTGGGAAGAAATGATGGAATTAATGGAAGACTAAGGAAACTTGAAAGTTTCCTTTTCTTTTTCCATGCTTTGCCATGATTATGTAATGCTTGATAAGTTCAAACTTTCTGTTGCAGGAGGTTTGAAGATGGGTAAGTATAAGGTTGATCTGTGTGGTGTCAATACCAGTGAGCTTCCAGTTCTATCAAATGATCGAATGAAAGAATTGTTTAAAGGGCTGGCATCAGGTGATTTATCATGCAAAGAAGAATTGATATTAGGGAATCTGAAACTTGTTTTGGCGATGGTGCAGCGTTTTTCTCATCGTGTTGATAATATGGATGATTTGTTTCAGATAGGATGTGTAGGATTAATCAAAGCGATTGATCATTTTGACTTAAAACATGAAGTTCGTTTTTCGACATATGCCGTACCGATGATTTTAGGCGAGATGAAACGTCATCTTCGTGACAATCAGATGATTCGTGTATCTCGTCAGCTCAAAGATCTTGCCTATCAGGCAATGCGTGTTAGGGAAGAAATGATGCAGAAACTGGATCGTGATGTCAGCAATGAGGAAATTGCCAAGGAGATGGGAATTGATGTGAAAGATATCAATGAATGTTTTGAGGCAGTAGGTACAGTTTTATCCATCTTTGATCCTGTCTACAATGATGATGGAGATTCGTTGTATCTTGTGGATCAGATACAGGATGATAAGAATGAAATAGAGCATATGATCAATGTTATGGCTTTAAGTCAGTCTTTAAAAACATTGACTGATAAAGAACTGGATATTATCAGAAAACGTTATTTTGATTCTTTGACACAGACTGAGATTGCAGAAGAAATGGGAATTTCGCAGGCTCAGGTATCACGTATTGAAAAGAGTGCTTTAACTGCATTGAAGAAAAATCTGTAGCATTATCTTGTTTTCTGCATAATCTAAAGCAGGTGATGAAATGAAAACATCTGTAGTAAAAAGAAAAAATGTAGTAAGAGTCAGCGATGGAAGCATAGCAGGACGTATTGTGGATTTTGAGTTTTGTCCTGTTTCGTATCAGATTCAGGCTGTTTGCATTAAAGAAAAACAAGGACTGTTCAATGAGCTGTTTGGCCTGTTTACTCATGATCGAGTTCTTGTTGCCGATGTATCACGTGTGGTTCAAATAGGAAAAGATGTTATTATGATTGATTTGCCTCCAGTTGAAAAAAGATAGCTAACCCTTTGGGAAGTATGCTATAATTGTTTTGGTTTGGAGGATTGAATTTATGGGATTCATGGATAAATTAAAAGATACATTTACAACTGCCGATGATGAAATGGAAGTTGAACTGGATGAAACAGAAGCAAAAGCATTAAGTGATTATGAAGAACCTCAGAACAAAGGTGTTCAGAGATTGTCTGGCAACACGAAAATGGTTTTGTTTGAACCTCGTTCATTTGAAGAGGCAGAAGAAGTTGGCCGTCATTTGAAGGAAAAGCGTGCTGCAGTGATTAACCTGCACCGTCTGCCAAGAGAATATGCTCAGCGTACAATCGACTTTTTGACAGGTGTTGTTTTTGCGCTGGATGGAAGTATTCAGAAGATTGGTCACAATGTGATTCTGGCTACACCATCATCCATTGGCGTACATGGAGAAATCAGCGTCGATGGCACAGGGGAATAATTCAATTGAATTAAGTGCCCGTATTAAAGACTGGATTGTACAGAGTCAACGTTATCATGTTCCGGTGCTCTCCTGTTTTCTGACAGAAGAAGAACAGGCTCAGCTGAAGAGTATGTGCAGAAATGATTTAGTTCAGTTGTATGGAGGCTGCGATGCTGCAATCAGGCAAAGAGCAGCCTTTCTTTATGATGAATATGATTATGTTGATTTTGAAATTGTCTGTTTAAGGGCACCTGTTTTAAAACGTTTTAATGATGTTACTCATCGTGATTTATTAGGTGCTTTAATGTCTTTGGGGCTTGATCGCAGTCGTTTTGGAGATTGTTTTATTCAGGATGGATATCTTGTTGCGTACGTTGATGAAGAGATTGCAGACTATGTAAAACGTAATATTTCCAGTGTGCGAAAGATGCCTGTGCAGTTTGAACAGTGTGAGCCAATAGAGCCTGTACGCCGTACAGAAATGATGAAAGTGAATGTTTCTTCGCTTCGTATTGATTGTGTTGTGGCTGCTTTAGCCAATGTTTCAAGAACTGCAGCAGCTGAAATGATTGCACAAAAACGTGTTTCAATTGACCATAAACTTGTTGAAGAAACAAAAAAGTTGTGCAATAATGGTAATACCATTTCCATCTCTGGGAAAGGTCGTTTTATTGTAGGCAAAACAACAGGGACGACACGTAAAGATCGAATGATTGTGGAAGTGGAAAAGTTTGTCTAGAAGGGGAAATTATGGCAGCAGTCAAACCACAGTTTCGTATTATGAAAAATGGCTATGACCGCTTTGCGGTGGATGATGCCATAGAACGATATCAGAATGAAATCGAGAACCTGGAGAAAAAACTTGAACTTTATTCTCGTCAGGTAGAAACCGCTACAGATCAGCTGAATATGATCAAGACTCGCTATCAAAGTCTTGTAACTGAGTTGGCTGTAAAAGAAAAGGCAGCGGATGATATTTCCCGTATGGCTTTAAAAGAAGCCAATTCAATTATTGATACAGCGCAGAACAATGCAGATTCCATTGTGCGTGAAGCATTGAGTACTGCACGTCTGATTCTGGTGGATGTATCAAGATTAACTTCTGAAATTTCTGGAATGAAAGCTGAGGTCAAGAGTCAGTTGACAACACTGCAGAAGAGTCTGGATGAGTTTACTATTCCACCGCTTCCTGCATTGGAATGGCTTGAAAGTCAGAAACTGATTGAAGAAGAAAGAAAATAAAAACATTGAACAAGATAGCACTGATTCTTTGGATGCGTAGAGAGACTGTGGCTGGTGAAAACAGTTGTGAAGAAGAATAAAGGGATCACTTGGGAGTTGTGCTTATGAAATGCAGTAATGAGCACCGTGCTTCGCGTTAAGAAGTTGAGCTGTGTGTCTTTTTGACACAAAGTAAGGTGGTACCGCGTAATTACGTCCTTATATTAAGGACGTTTTTTATTTATTATTTAAAATTTTAGGAGGTAATTGAAATGGATTACAAACAGACCTTGCTGATGCCGCGCACTGATTTTGAAATGCGTGGTAATCTGCCTACAAAAGAACCAAACATTCTGGCGAAATGGGAAGAAGAACATTTCTATGAAAAACTGATGGCTAAACATGATGGACAGCCTAAGTTTGTGCTGCATGATGGTCCGCCATATGCAAATGGCAACCTGCATGCTGGTACTGCAATGAACCGTATTATCAAGGATATTATCAACCGTTCACGTGCAATGATGGGATTCCATACACCATTTTTCCCAGGTTGGGATACTCATGGTCTTCCAATCGAAAATGCAATTCAGAAGCTGGGCGTAGATCGTAAGAAACTGTCTGCTGCTGAATTCCGTCAGAAGTGTGAAGAATATGCAAAGGGTCAGATTGCGATTCAGATGTCAACTGAAAAACGTCTTGGGACTTTTGCAGACTATGAAAATCCTTATATTACATTGAAAAAGGAATTTGAAGCACGTCAGATCAGAAGCTTCGCTAAAATGGCACTGGATGGATTGATTTTCCAGGGTGCTAAACCGATCTATTGGTCACCATTCAATGAAACTGCTGTTGCAGATTCAGAAATCATGTATTTTGACCGCAAAGACCCTACAATCTTTGTTTCGTTTGATGTTGTCGATGGTAAGGGTGTGCTCGCTGGAGATGAAAAGTTTGTCATCTGGACAACAACTCCATGGACAATGCCTGCCAATCTGGCAATCTGTCTGAATGAACGTTTCACTTATGCCTGCGTACAGACTGAAAAGGGTAAGCTGATTGTGCTGGATTCTAAGGTGGATGAACTGCTGGCTAAGTTCGGGCTTACAAATCAGGGAATTGTTGCAACATACAAGGGTAAACAGCTGGAAGGCATTACAGTTCAGCATCCTATGGTCAACCGTACATCTGTGATCATTTTAGGTGGTCATGTAACTGATGAAGATGGTACAGGTTGTGTACATACGGCTCCAGGCCATGGTGCTGATGACTTTATCGTTGGTATGAAGTATGGTCTGCCAGCATTCTGTCCAGTTGATGAAAAGGGCTGCCTGATGGAAGAAGCTGGTATTGAAAGTTTGAAGGGTATGTTCGTACTGGATGCTAACCCAGTAATCGTTGAAATGCTGAGAGACAATGGTCATCTGCTGTATACAGAAACAATTACACATAGCTATCCTCATGATGAACGTCTGAAAAAGCCAGTTATTTTCCGTTGTACTGTACAGTGGTTCTGCTCAATCGAAAAGATTCGTGAAAAACTGCTTGAACAGATTAAGAATGTGACTTGGGAAAATGAATGGGGCGAAGTACGTCTTTACAATATGATCAAAGACCGTGGTGACTGGTGTATTTCCCGTCAGCGTCTGTGGGGAGTTCCAATTCCAATCCTGTATTGCGAAGATGGAAGTCCAATCATGGAAAAAGAAGTATTTGATCACATTGCTGATCTGGTTGAACAGTTTGGTTCAAACGTTTGGTTTGAAAGAGAAGCTAAAGATCTGCTGCCTGTTGGCTATACAAATGCTAAATCTCCAAATGGTCAGTTCTCTAAGGAAACTGATATCATGGACGTTTGGTTTGACTCAGGTTCATCTTCAAATGAATTGAAAGCTCGTGGACTGGATTATCCAGCTGATCTGTACTTTGAAGGTTCTGACCAGTATCGTGGATGGTTCAACTCTTCATTGATTGTTGGTACTGCAGTCAATGGATGTGCTCCTTATAAGAGTGTTCTGTCACATGGTTATGTGTGCGACTCTAAGGGTGAAAAGATGTCTAAATCTGTAGGTAACGTTGTTAACCCACTGGATGTCATCAAGAAATATGGTGCTGATATTCTGCGTCTTTGGGCAACTAATGTTGACTTCAAACAGGATATGCGTATCGGAGATGACAATCTGAAGCAGGTTGCTGAACAGTATCGTAAAGTTCGTAACACATTCCGTTTCATGCTTGGAAATCTGAATGCAGACGATTTCAACATGGCTGCTGATGGTGTGGCATATGCTGATATGTGCCCGGCTGATCAGATGATGCTGGTTCGTCTGAATGAAGTATGTGCTGCTGCAGAAGATGCTTATCGTCATTATGACTTCCTGGCTGTTTCTTCTACACTGATGAACTTCATGACAAATGAATTGTCAAGCTACTATCTGGACTTCACAAAGGATATTCTGTACATCGAAAAGAAAGATGCACCTAGAAGACGTGCAGTTCAGACTGTGTTGTGGAAGTGTGTTGATGCTCTGGCTAAGCTGTGGGCTCCATCACTGGTTTACACAATGGAAGAAGTATGGACTCACTTCACAAACGATGAAAGTGATTCTATCCACTTGACTGAATATGCAAAACCAACTGAAACAGACAACGATGAAGAATTGAAGGCAATGTTTGAACGTGCATTTGCACTGCGTTCTGATGTCTTCAAGGCATTGGAAGAAAGTCGTGCTGCAAAAGTCATTGGTAAACCGCTGGAAGCTCATGTCGTGATCGATTGCTCAGCAGAAGATAAAGCATTGCTTGAAAAGGCATGCGGCAATGTTGCTCAGTGGCTGATTGTATCTGAAGTAACATTTGCAGAAAACACTGATTTCAACAGCTATGAAAACTGCAAAGTAAAAGTTCTGAAGGCAGAAGGTACTGTATGTCCACGCTGCTGGAATGTTTCTAAGGAACATGATGAAGAAGGACTTTGCCCACGTTGTCAGTCCGTTATTAAATAAGAAAATTATGGGAACTTTAAAAGTTCCCATTTTCTTTTCTGTTTCTTAAGACAAATTTTAGGAATTCCTGAAAACAAAATGAAAGAGATATGGTACAATAATTAAAGGTTGGTGATACTTATGAAAATGAAGTTTTCACAGGCAACAAAAGAAAATGCAATCGCTTTTACGATTGCAGGAACAATTTTGCTTGGTCTGTTTTTCTCAATTCAGCATATTCATGTGTTAAAGGATTTCATTTCAAAAGTGATTGAAGTCATGATGCCATTTATTATCGGCTTCTCAGTTGCTTTTCTGCTTCATCCGGCAATGATTCTGATTGAACGAAAATTGCTGAAGAATTCTAAACTGAAACAGACAACAAAACGTAAGATTTCTGCAGGGCTTGCACTGATTTTTGCGATTCTGGTTGTATCAGGTTTTCTGTTTCTGATTTTCCCATCAATTACAGACAGTGTTGTTAAATTGTCAACACAGATTGGGGATTATGCAATGAATGCTGAAGTGATGATTCAGGATGTCATTAAGACATATCCTCAAACTTCTGATTTTCTGACATGGCTGTTTGATGTTGGGGAAGGAACATTGATTGAACTGGTAAATTATTTAAAGAATACGATTCCAACGATTCTGGATTACTCCATCAAAGTTGTTGGGTTGGTGTTTGACTTTGTCATGGGGCTGATTATTGCATTGTATATTCTTTGTGATCGTGAACGTTTCTACATTCAGATTAAAAAAGTTGCGTATACATTGTTCAGCGAACCTGTTGTAAAACAGATGCGTGATCTGGCAAAACTCAGTAGCAGAATGTTCAACAGCTTTATTGTAGGTAAGATTGTTGATTCACTGATTATTGGAATTATCTGTTATGTTGGTATGTCCTTGATTGGTTTTGACTTTGCACTATTGATCAGTTTCATTGTTGGATGCACAAATGTGATTCCAGTGTTCGGTCCATTTATTGGGGCAGTTCCTGGGTTTGTCATTCTGTTGATTGTCAATCCGCTTGATTCATTGTGGTTTCTGGTGTTCATCTTTGCGCTTCAGCAGTTTGATGGAAATATCCTAGGACCGCTGATTCTGGGAGATTCAATGGGAATTCCTACATTGTATGTCATGTTTGCGATTTTGGTTGGTGGAGGATTCTTTGGGGTTCCAGGTATGTTTTTGGGAGTGCCAATCTTCTCAATCATTTATGTTGTCGTTAAAGCCAGTGTAGAGAAAAAGCTTGAAAAGAAACAAATTGTAGTAGATTAAAACGGCGAAAGCCGTTTTATTTTTGTGTCTATGCATATGATGAACTGGAGGTGTTTTATGATAGAAATTACCCCTGTTCTATTAGAAGGGCAGCGCTTCCTTGGAATTGTCATGTATCTTCCTAAATGTACAATGCATTTGCTGCTGAATATGAATCTGATGATACTTGATTCGTATTTTGACTTGACCGTTCTTGAAAAGAAATGCCTTGTTCCTATGATTCAATGTGCACCCTTCAGACTTAATGCGATTCTTTGTCAGAGCGTATCAAAAGTTTCAGATAAAGCGCATGAATATGGAATTGTATCTGGCATGAATGTAAAAGAGGCGATAGCATGCGTGTTTTCACAAAAAGAAACGTCATAAGAATTCTTATAACGTCAGCTTTGATTTATTTTATTGTGCAGGGATGTGTATTGGTGTTGAAGGTAAATGATAAACTGTATCCACAGGTAAAGCAGATGGCTGTGATTGAAGCCAGCAATGCAGCTTCCATGGTCATCAAAAAAGCGGTCAATACAATTGAACTTCATCCTGATGAATGCATGGAGCTTACTTTTGATGAAACAGGGAATATCATAGAAATCAATTACAATACAACCAGAATGAATCAGATGATGTCAGAATGCCTTGAAGTTGCACAGAGTTCTCTTGATGCGGCAAGTTCAGGGAAAATGGATCCGAATACACATATGATTTATTATGATGGCGGGATTATATATTCAGTTCATGCTGGATATTTTACGGGGATTGCATTGTTGTCTCAATTTGGGCCACAGATAGATGTTCATATGAAAATCGTCAGTGCATGCAGTGGCGAACTGCAGGTGAAAAGTACACCTTATGGCATCAACTGTACTTTGCTTGAAATTGATCTGGTCATTACAACACAACTGCTTGTGCTTACTCCTTTTTTAATGACACAGACTCCAGTTGAATGCCGTATACCACTGGTGATTCAGATTGTTCAGGGAAAGATACCAGACTATATCATAAATTAAAAAAGCACTAGAAATACATGCTAGTGCTTTCAAGACGTACTTCAACGATGCCTGGTACTTCATCAAGAACCAGTGCTTCGATTCCATCTTTTAATGTATCGTTGATTGACATGCAGTCAGCACATGCGCCAAGCATGCGGACTGTAACAACACCATCCTGAAGAGATACAAATTCTACATCTCCACCATCTCTTTGAATATAAGGACGGATTTTTTCCAGGACATCGATAACCATTTCTTCCTGTGTCATTGTGATTCACCTCTATTTCACAAAATAAAGAATTGATGCGATGATCAGGCCATGCAAAATTCCACCTGCAACTTCAACCCATGTGTGACCAAGAACATTTTTAATCTTAGTCAGATATATCGGATCAGTTAGTTTAGTGGAGGTCAATTCCTGAATGTCCTTGATCAGCTGGCGAGTTATCTGAATGTTCTGTCCAGCATAATAACGAACGTTGGCAGCATCATAGCAGATAATCATTGCAAAGGTCAAGGTGACCGCAAAAATCGTAGAGGAGAAGTGCTCTTCGATGCCAACTGCAAGTGCCAAAGCGCAGACAGCGGCAGAATGTGAACTTGGAAAACCACCGCTGGCTTTCATCAGTTCCCATTTCCATTCGCGTTTTAATAACCAGTAATAAAGTGGTTTGCAGAATTGGGCAGTTACCATTGCGATGAGTGCAGCCCAGAAAGGATACATATTGGAGAGCATAAATTCACCTCGCTTTTTAAGTATACCACAAATCATTTCATTGAAATATAAAAAGATTGATAATCTGATGAATGAATTATGGAAATATGCTATAATATCACATGATTGGAGGTGTCTCGATGAGTGTCAAAGTCGGACAGATTGTTGAAGGAAGAATCACTGGTATTCAACCTTACGGTGCATTTGTTGTACTGGAAGATGGATTGACAGGGTTGATTCATATTTCCGAAATTTCTGATGGGTATGTCAAAGATGTCGGAAGATTTGTTCAGATGAATGAAACTGTTACAGTGAAAGTTATCGACGTGGATGAAAACACAAACCAGGCTCGACTGTCATTGAAAGCAGTACACCCGACATGTTTCAGAAAGGTTAGAGGACGTCGAAAAGATTGGCGTTTGCCTGAAATGAAACTTGGATTTACATCCATTGAAGAGAAAATGGATGAATGGATTAATCAAGCGTTAAAGGAGAGAGAACAAAATGATTAAGTTTGATGCAAGTCACGCTCATCTTCAGGAAGAAATTTCTTCCTATCAGCCAAGAGTATCTGAGATTCATAAGATGATTCATGAAAAAACAGGTGCTGGAAATGACTTTTTGGGTTGGGTTGATTGGCCGCTGAACTACGATAAAGAAGAATTCCAGCGTATGCTGGAAGTAGCTGAAAATGTGAAGGATAAGTGCGAAGTGCTGCTGGTATGCGGTATTGGCGGATCTTATCTGGGAGCACGTGCTGCTTATGAAATGGTAAAGGGTCTGTATCCAATGGAAGGTCCTGAAGTGATCTTTATTGGTAATACATTCTCAAGTACATATTTCAAGCAGGTTGAAGCTTACATTGAAAACAAGGAATGTGTATTGAACGTTATTTCCAAATCTGGTACAACAACTGAAACTGCATTGGCGTTCCGCATGCTGAAGCAGATGATGGAAAAGAAGTATGGCAAGGAAGAATGCAAGACTCGTATTATTGCAACAACGGATAAGGCAAGAGGTACTTTGAAGACTTTGGCTGATACAGAAGGCTACAAGACATTTGTCATCCCTGATGATATTGGTGGGCGTTTCTCAGTAACAACTCCAGTTGGTCTGCTTCCTTTGGCAATTGCAGGTGTTGATATTGTTGAATTGATGAAGGGTGCTGTTGATGCATACAATGCATTCAATACAGATGTTCTGGAAAACAACCCTGCTTATCAGTATGCAGTAGCACGTCAGATTTTAAGCAACAGCGGTAAATGTGCTGAAATGTTTGTCGCATATGAATGTCAGATGGCTATGGTTGCTGAATGGTGGAAACAGCTGTTTGGTGAATCAGAAGGTAAAGATGGCAAGGGTATTCTGCCATGCAGCGCTAACTTCTCTACCGACCTGCACTCTTTAGGGCAGTTTGTACAGGAAGGTAAGAAGGTGCTGTTTGAAACTCTGGTGCTGGTTGACAAGCCAACTCTTGATGGTGAATTCCCTCATGATGAAGACAATCTTGACAACATGAATTATCTGGCTGGCAAGTCTTTGGATTGGGTCAACAAGATGGCATGTCAGGGTACACTGGAAGCCCATGAAGTAACTGGTGGAGTTCCTAACCTGATCATCACAATTGAAGATATGAGTGCTTATACATTCGGTTATATGAGCTACTTCTTCTTCAAAGCATGCGCAATGACATGCTATATGCTGGATATCAATCCATTCAACCAGCCTGGTGTTGAAGTTTACAAGAAGAACATGTTCCGTCTTCTTGGTAAAAACTAATTGATGATTTAAAAGAAAAGATTCAGTTCGATGTGATGAACTGAATCTTTTTTAATGTCTGATTTTTCCTTCCAGATTTTCTGTGTAAACAACAAAATATCCGTTTGTCTTAAAACTGCAGGATGTATCAAATGCTTTGTCTTCATCCATAATCCATACGACGCTGGCAGGTGTATCTGAATAAATCTGATTGAACTGATCAATCAGTTTTAATCCATCTTCTATGTTCATGGTAAACAAAGATGTACTCAAGGCATCGGCATAACCGCTGTCTTTCGTATAAATCGTTACTGAATGGAAATGTTCTGAAGGATACAAAGTACTTGGATCGATGATGTGATGGTAAGTATGGCCATCTTCACTGACATAGTAGCGATGGTAATCGCCGCTGGTTACTGCTGAGATAGGAGCATTCAATGAGACTGCAACCATGGCGCTTTGCGTTCCTGGCTGTTCAATACCAAGACCCCATGCTGTGCCATCTGGTTTATCTCCTAAAACACGGTTGTTTCCTCCAAAGTTGATGATAGCTGTTTCCACACCTTTTGAAGTCAGGAAATCTGCAAGCTTCTCTGTTGTAAAACCTTTTGCGATGCCGCCCACATCAAGGGATACACCTTCCTCATCAATGTAAACTGTGCTGTCCTTTTCGTTGATAATGACATGATCCCATCCGACATATTCAGCTGCATCTTTCAGTTCTTCGTTGTTCGGAACTGGTCCTTTGCCTGTAGCTTCTGCTGCATCTCTGTAATTGTGCCACACTCTTAAAACTGAACCATAAGTGACATCAAACTCACCGTTGGACATCTGATTCATTTCTTTGGCTATTTTCAGCATTTCGATTACATCATCGTCGACCTTGACAGCTTGAATGCCTGCGTTGTCATTGATAGTTTTGATGTTGTTGATGCCATCATAGCTGTTGTAGATATCAAAGAACTGATGATAGCCATAGGCGATTGAAACACATTCATTGAAGATGGATAAAAGTTTTTCATCATTTTCTGTGCTGTAAAGTGTCAGATAGAACACCGTATCAAATCCAGCTTCAAATGAAGTGAAGGTAACTTTTCTCATCTGATTTTCAGGTGTGTCAGGTTGTGTATCAGGTGTGCATCCTAGTAACAGGAAACACAATAAAATCATTAAACATTTTTTCAATTGAATCACCTGTGACATTATACCATAGAATCATAAAAACTCTACTGGTAACAATAGGGTAACTTTTACAAAAAATAGGTCAATAATTCGTTCATTAAACGATTTTCTTTATGAAATGATAGTGCTATAATAGGATAGAATTTATCTGTGTACTTTTTAGTGCGCAGATAAGAAGAACATAAGAAAGGTTTAGGTGAAATTATGTCTTTTTTAACAGGACCTATGCGCAAGCATGTCAACGGGCATAAAGAGCTGACTGATCACAGCGAATTGAAACGCGTTGATGCAGGTGAGCTGGTTTATATTCCGCTGATTAATATGGGTTCAACTGCTGTTGAAGTATTGGTTAAAGAGGGGGATGCAGTGAAAGTCGGAACAAAAGTGGCTTCACGCAATGACCACTTCAAAGTGCCTCTTTTCTCATCTGTATCTGGTACAGTGAAGGGAATCGAAAAAGTCATGCATACATCATTGAGACCGGTAGATCATCTGGTACTTATCAATGACGGAAAGTATGAAGAAGAAGCTCCGTTAACACCACTGGATTACAAAACTGCCTCTAAGGAAGAACTCGTTGAGTTCATGATGAACATGGGGCTGGTAGGCTGCGGTGGAGCAGGCTTCCCAACTTATATTAAGTATCGTGGTGTTCAGGGGATTAAAACTCTGATTATCAATGCGGTAGAATGCGAACCATATCTGACTGCTGACTATGCAATCATGCATGAAGCATTGGAAGATCTGGTAGCAGGTGTAGATGCCCTTTTGAAAATGTGTGATGCAGAAAAGGCAAAAGTATGTATCAAAGAAACAAAGAAAGATTTCATTCCAGTGATGAAGGAAGCGTTCAAGGAACTGGATAAAGCTGAAATCGTTGCTGTTCCTGATGTTTATCCAATGGGATGGGAAAGAACATTGGTTTATGAAGTAACAAAACAGCGTTATGACAGACTGCCAGCTGAGATTGGCTGTATCGTGAATAACGCAACAACTGCAATTGCATTTGCACAGTGCTTAAGAACTGGTATGCCAATTGTAGAAAAGATTGTTACTGTTTCAGGTGATGGTGTTGTAGAACCATGCAATGTTCGTGTTCCTGTAGGAACTAAAGCTTCTGATATCATTGCTGCATGCGGTGGCTACGCAGCTGAAGATATTCTGTTGATTGCAGGTGGTCCTATGATGGGGAAAACAATCACAAACGATAAATTTGTGATTGGACCATACAATGGTGCACTGACTGTATTGAAACATGTACCGGTTAAATCAATTGCATGTCTGCGTTGTGGAAAGTGCTCTGATCATTGTCCTGCAGGCTTGCAGCCTGTTCGTATCAATGCGGCTGAAAAAGCTAAGGATACAGATATGATGAAGAAACTTGGAGTTATGGATTGTGTTGAATGCGGTATGTGTACATACATTTGTCCTTCCAAGATTGATGTAACTGAAGGTGTCAGACGCGCTAAGCGCATCATGGCACTGAAGAAATAGGGAGGTATTTGGGATGAAATTTACATTTAAACCGTCCCCAAACTATCGTCAGCCTCAAAGTACTCAGAAAATCATGCTTGAGCTGACGCTGGGACTTCTGGTTGTCTTTGGATTTTCAGTAGTTTATTATGCAATGGCGTATGGTGCATCTTATGCAGTACGTGCATTGCTTCTGATGGCAGTATCTTTAATCTGTGGTATCGGTACTGAAGCTGTGTGGTGTGTAGCTTTGAAGAAAAACATCAAAGACCACATGCAGTCAAGCTTTCCATGGGTAACTGCAATTATTTTGACTTTAATGTGCCGTATTGACATCAGCTTCTATGCGCTTGGTGTTTCTACAATTATGGCTATCTTCTTTGGCAAGCTGGTATTTGGTGGATTTGGACAGAACCTGTTCAATCCAGCTGCTGTAGGTCGTGCAATTATTTTCGCATCATTTACAGGCAGTGTTGCAGCTGACTTGATCACTTCTGCAACTCCAACTGCTGCAATTGCAGGTCACAGCTGGCTTTTGGCAATTCCTAACAGCATTTCTACAGTATGTGCAACTGGAACAAGCTGCTCAAGTGCACTGGTTGCTGCCCCAACACTAGTTGAACTGGTTTTGGGAACTTATGCAGGTGCTATGGGTGAAACTTCTCTGCTGGTCATCGTTCTGGTAGGGGCTTATCTGGCAATTCGTGAGGTAATCGACTGGCGTGTTCCAGTAACTTATATGGGAACATTGTTTGTTTTAGCTACTGTTTATGGTCTGATGTTTGGACAGCCACTGACTTATGGTCTGTATCATCTGGCGTTAGGTGGTGCTGCATTTGGTGCTGTCTTCATGATGACTGACCCTGTAACAAACCCAACAAGTGCTGCAGGTCGTATTGTATTTGCAATGGGTTGTGCAATTTTAACTCTGATGATTCGTGTTAAGGCTAATCTGCCTGAAGGTGTTCTGTACTCTATTCTGCTGATGAACATGATGTCTCCAGCCATCGAAAAGCTGATGGATGGAAATCAGATCAAGACTGAAAAGAGAAACTGGATGATCGTTGGAATCGTTGCAGCTGTAGGTGTTGCTGCAACTGTTATCTGCGCTATCGCTAATATGTAAGGACAGGGGGAAGAAAACATGAAGAAAATTATTCATCTTACAGTGTTTCTGGCCGTTGTAGGTGCTCTGTCTGCAGGTGTTCTGTCATTTGTTAATGATTTGACTGCCCCTATTATTGAAGCTCAGAAGCTGGCTGCCGTTAAGGAAAGCCTTGAAGTCCTGTATCCAGGCGCTAACTTCTCTGAACTGAGCACAGAAGCTGATGAAACTGGTCTTGTATCTGCTGCATATCAGGCAGAAGGCAAGGGTTACATCTACTCTGTTCAGGTTGTTGGTTATAACTCATCAACTCCAATTGATTTCATGATGTCAATTGATAATGATGGTACAATTTCCGGCTATGTTGTATTGGCTCAGCAGGAAACAAACGGAATCGGTTCTCGTGTAGCTGATGACGAATTCAAAAATACAGTTGTAGGCAAGGGTGTAAATGACTCTATCTCTACACTTTCAGGTGCTACAGTTTCATCAACTGCAGTTGTGAAGGGTATTAATGCTGCTAAGGCACTGTTTGGTGCTCAGGCAGGCGTAAGTGTTGATACACCATCTGAACCAGTTGTAACTACACCAGTTTATACTCTGTCTGATGATTATTCAGGCAATGGTGCTGCAGTGGTTTCTGTCGATGGAAATACATACACAGTAACTTCTACTGGTTTCCCTGGAAACAGCGCTAATGAATATGCAATCGTTGTTGAAAACGGTGCAATCGTATCTGTAACAAATACAGTATTTGGCGATACTGAAGGTATCGGTAATCCTGCAGTTTCTGAAGATGCTCTTTCAGCTTATGCTGGTGCAACACTGACTTCTGAAGTTGATGCAGTATCTGGTTCAACATTTACTTCAAAATCTGTCTTCGCTGCAATGCAGGCTGCATTAAAGGCTGCTTCTGGTGAAAGCACAGAAACTGAAGAAGACACAACAGCAGACTCTACAACAACTGAAACAACAGTTGAAGGCGATAGCTATACTGCAACTGCTAAAGGTTTTGGTGGAGAT
>JAZRUQ010000162.1:0-3916 GCA_045652605.1 Erysipelotrichaceae bacterium | reverse complement strand
CAATGCTGGAAGTGTCAGAACTGCATTTTCTTCAAACACTGGAACACTCAGATTCAAGGTCGTCTGCTGGTCCAGATACAACATGGATACTGCAAGAACACACAAGCTCAACGCAATGCATGTCCATGCTACTGTACGATTTCTCTTGATATTAACCATAATTTCACCTCAGTCAGATTATGGTCATAGAATCTATTTTTATACTAATAAAAGACATTTCTGATCATCAAAGCCATAATCATTTGAGCCATCAGATAAGCTGTACTCATGGAAAGCACAATCAGCAGTACCTGTGTCTGCAAGGCTCTTCCTTTATGAATCAGTTTAGAAAAATCAATGGCCATCCATCCATACATCGAAATGACATAACAAACCAGATACAATGCAACTCTCAATATAAATTTCATAAAACTTTCTCCTAAAAAAGAAAACCGGTTATCCCGGTTTTAGAGTTTGATAAACTGCTCAACATCCATGACGAAGATTGTTGCCCCACCAACCTGAACTTCGACTGGGAATGATGCATAACGTCCAATATCATAAGAAGCGGTCGAAGGAACAATCTCAGTTCTGCGCTTGCTTTCGCTGCCAATCAGTTCAATGGCCTTGTCTACCTTTTCATCTTCACAACCTACGATCATGGTTGTATTTCCAGCTCTTAGAAATCCACCTGTTGTTGCCAGACGAGTAACACTGAAGCCACCCTTTGTCAAAGCAGTTGATACAGCAGAGCTGTCATCGTTTGATACAATCGCAAGAATAAGTTTCATAAATCATTTCCTCCTATCTTGTAATTTCATTGTAACATACTTTCCTTACTTTTTGTTCAGAAAAGAAAAATTTCATTAAAAGTGCAGCTGAGATTCACCTTTTCCTCGGGCATAGATTTCTTTTGCGCACTGCACAGCTTTTTCAATAATCTCTCCTGTATCCAGCAGTAATTTGCCATCCTTTTTGACAAACTGACCATGCACCATTGTATCTGTAATATGAACAGAAGGCTGCGCAGAATATAAAACAGCTGCCAAAGGACGATATAGTGGCACTAAAGAGACAGAAGACAAATCAAACAAATTGAAATCCGCACTATAACCTGGTTCAATTCTGCCACTATTGAAATTCAGGTAACGATGACCCTTCATCAGTACCTGCCACATTTCCTTTAATGTCATTTCAACTGCTCTATCGTTCCATTTCCCAAGCAGGGCAAACATACGAATCTGTTCCAGTACATCAATTGAATTGCTGCTGGCAGAACCATCATTACCAGATACAACATTCATCTGATTCCAGTACTTCCACAGATTCCCCTCACCCATTCCAAGTTTCATATATGTTTTTGGTGAAACTGCAGTGCATGTCTTTTCATTGTAATATTTTAAATCACCTTCCTGTACCCACAGACCATGACCTACAATACAAGGCACTTCAAAACCTCCACATTCAGCCAATACATCATAAGGCGTCTGACCATCATGAAGCTGCAGACTATCTTGCAGCTGACGTTCTGTCTCACTCACATGAATGTGAATACCGCAATTCAATTCTTTCGCTTTATTAACAATTGTCTTCAACACATCTTTTGAACAGATATATGGGGAATGCGGACCTAAACGAGGTGAAATCATCTCATCGTCTTTAAAATCTCTCACAAACTTTTCTGCCAGTGCCAGTTCAGCATCACAATTACCACCAAAACCAAAGATGGTATAGGCAATATCTGCTTTGATACCGCATTCTTTACAAGCCTTGGCAATGACATCACTTTTGAAATAGTGATCGGCAAAAGCAGTAATTCCATTGTTCAGCATTTCTGCACAAGCCAGCTTTGTCCCCCAGTAAATATCCTCTTCGCTCATCTTGCTTTCATAAGGCCAGATTTCACGATTAAACCAGTCATCAATGTGTACATCTTCTGCAATTCCCTTAAAGATATTCATTGGAGAATGTGCATGAAGAGCCACAAATCCAGGTGCCATATACTTCCCTGCACAGTCAATGACTTCAGCATTTTCAGATTTCAAATCAGATCCAACTTCTCTAATGAATTCATTTTCAATCAGAACATCCTGATGGGCAACAATATCTCCTTCATGTGTAATGATATTTACATTTTTAAACAGCTTTTTCATGATACTTCCTATCTCTTTCTATGTCTTTATTTTAACATTTTTTCAGAACAAAAGGAGCATCCAACCACTGCTTTACAGTATTGAATGCTCCTTTATTTTAATTCACATAATAATTCACGTACCAAATAAGCGTTAAGACGATTCCAACAGCAAGGAAGAAAAGCCCAGTTATAAGAATACAGATATCGTTATTCTTTTTCATCTCTCGCATTTTGCGTTCACGATAATCAGCATAACGTTCCTGTCTAGCTCTACCCATAGGGATAAATGTAAGTACTACATTTCTCAGTACAAAACCAATCCCAACAAGTGCACCTTCACTGCTGACATACAACATGCCGGCAAACAAAGTCATCAAAATTCCAGCGACAAAGAATGCATCCGATAAAATCTGCAGATTTACTGCCGCTCTATCTGTGAAAAATCCTTTTGACCAGATGACCAGAAATGCAATAACCAGTTCAATGCCAACACAAATGGCATATTTTATAAACGAACTTCTATTTTCTTGTTTCATTTGTCTTTAACCATCCATCTGATTACTTAACTGACTGCTTGTACTTTTTCTCTTCAGCATCATTGCAATACACGAAATGACCAGGAGTAATTTCGCGGAATGATGGAGTATCCACTGAATAATCATGTTCTACAATTGGATTATAGTGAATTCTCACACGCTGTTTTTCATAAACAGGGTCTGGCAATGGAATTGCAGAAAGCAGTGATTTTGTATAAGGATGCAATGGATTCTTAAACAGTTCTTCAGAATCTGCAAGTTCAACCATCTTACCAAAGTACATTACACCAATACGATCAGAGAAGTATTTTACAACTGACAAATCGTGTGCAATGAACAGGATTGTCAGTCCCAGACGTTCTCTAAGATCATTAAGCAGGTTGATAACCTGTGCCTGGATTGATACGTCCAAAGCAGAGATTGGTTCATCGGCAATGATCATTTCAGGCTGCATAATTACAGCTCTTGCAATACCGATACGCTGACGCTGACCACCAGAGAATTCATGAGGATAACGATCGGCATGTTCAGGAACAAGCCCAACCAAATCTAAGATTTCATAAACTTTTTCGTTGATGTAATCCTTATCTGTAACACCTTTAATTACAAGACCTTCTGCAATGATATCACGTACAGTCATACGAGGATCAAGTGAAGCAATAGGGTCCTGGAAAATCATCTGAATCTGTGTTACAAGTCTGCTCTTCTTAGCGATTTTACAGCGATTCTTGTATTCTTTTTTGAGTTCTGCAAGTTTCTTTTCATCACCTTTAGCTGATTCGAACTTATCAGCATATTCAACTTCCAATGCCTTCAGAAGTGATTCTGCATATTCTTCATCAACTTTCTTGCTGTCAAGCTTCGCATCTTTCATTAAAGCACGATTCTTGTCGACGATAGCACCTAATTCTTCATTAATCTTTTTGATTTCTTCCTGAATTTCAGCTTTTCTTAAAGAATCAACGTTCTTTTCAGCGCGCAAAGCTTTGATCTTCTTTGATGCATCACTGCGTGCTGCAGAAATCGCATCCTTATAAGAACGTGTACCTGCTCCAATTCTCTTTCCCTTGAAATAGACATTACCAGAAGTAATATCATACAGCTTGATAATGGAACGACCAGTTGTTGTTTTACCACAGCCTGATTCACCTACAAGACCAAATGTTTCGCCTTTCTTAATATCAAAGCTGACATCATCAACAGCCTTAAGGTCCTTACGTCCTAAACGAAAGTACTGACAGAGGTGTTCCACTTTTAACAATACTTC
>JAZRUQ010000161.1:0-1849 GCA_045652605.1 Erysipelotrichaceae bacterium | reverse complement strand
ATTTAAGAAGTGATACAGTCACATTGCCTACCGATGAAATGAGAAAAGCCATGGCTAATGCAGAGGTTGGCGATGATGTGTATATGGATGACCCAACAGTCAATCTGCTTCAAAAAAAGGCGGCAGAACTGTTAGGTAAAGAAGATGCATTGTTTGTGATTAGCGGGACAATGGGAAATCTGTTGTCGATCATGACGCAGACAAGACACGGTGATGAATTGATTACAGGAAGAAACAATCATATCATCACTCATGAAGTGGGTGGTCTGGCTGCACTGTGCGGCGTCATGACACGATTGGTAGATAATAAGGATGACATCATTTATCCAGAAGATATTGAAGCCTGCATGCGACCAGATGATATTCATGAACCAAGAAGTGTTCTGGTGTGTCTTGAAAATGCACTGTCCAATGGTACAGTTGTTCCGCTTGAAGTGATGCAGAAGAATTATGAAACTGCAAAGAAATTAGGTTTGAATGTGCATCTGGATGGTGCTCGTCTGTTTAATGCAGCACTGGCTTTAAATTGTGATGTCAAGGAACTGGCAGCATGCGCAGACTCTGTCATGTTCTGTCTTTCCAAAGGATTAGGGGCACCAATGGGGTCCATGATCTGCGGTACAAAGGACTTTATCGCCAAAGCACGCAAGAATCGCAAACGTATTGGCGGTGGTGGCCGTCAGATGGGCCATATGGCAGCATGTGGTTTAGTGGCGCTGGATGTCATGACAAAGCGACTTCATGAAGACCATGACAATGCGAAATATCTTGCGGCAGAACTTAAGAAAATGGAAGGTGTACAGCTGATGAGCGAACCTCAGATTTCAATGGTTTTCTTTAGATTGAACGCTGATGAAAAAGAATTTCTGAATCTGTGCTCACAAGCTGGAATACTGATGAATCCAAGTGATCGCGGCACATATCGAGTTGTTACTCATGTAGGTGTTGAAAAAGAAGATCTGGATGTGCTTTTAGAGTGCATCAGACAGGTTCTTTAATGGAAAAGATTCTAGCTGTTGTTGCTGGGGCGACAATGGGAATACTGGCACTTATCTTTCTTATGATGGGTGTTTTAGGTTATGTTATTTTTCCTCAGCAGGCGCAGATGATTGGTGCTGCCTTTCTTATAGTCGGTGCTGTCTTTGTCTTGATGATGCTTGTACTGATGCGTATGGCTTCAAAGTATCGTACAGATACTCGTAAAATCACCATAGATGGTCGAAAAATACAGGCTTCTATTGTGGAAATAAGACAAAACACAGAAATTACCATCAACAACAAACATCCTTATGTGCTGATTTGTGAAGCAGAAGGACGTATATTTGAAAGTGAGTATTTCTATCATGATGTGCATCGATTTGACCAAAAAGATATGATTGATGTCTATCTGAATGACAAGACAGATGATTATCTGGTTGATCTTGAATCTTAGCCGGCATTGCCGGCTTTTTCTGTGTTTGTCTAGATGCGAGTGAAGAGTAGTCTAAAGGAAATTCTGGTCCATTTTTTGGCTTTAAGTTGTGTCCTGTATGGAAAAAGAAAGAAGCGGATACAATAACAGGTGCATCTGAAATATTCATTGGTCACAGATAATGACAAAGTGATTGCTGGGTGCTATACTACAGAAAAAGGAGAGTATACGATGAAAGAGATTAAGTATTTAGTTACAAATCCACTAGGTGTTCATGCAAGACCATGTGCACTGTTAGCTCAATGTTGTGTTAACTACAAAAGTGAAATCTTAGTTAGATTTCATGATTCGATTGCGGATGGACGCAATGTATTGAGTCTGTTAGGGCTTCAGATTAAATATGGTGATACAATGGTTGTTACAATTGAAGGTGATGAT
>JAZRUQ010000160.1:0-10790 GCA_045652605.1 Erysipelotrichaceae bacterium | reverse complement strand
GAAATAAAGTCATGAATGTTGGCCTTTTTGCAGGCTTCCACAATCATTTCTTCTGTTGCCTGTGCATTGGCATATTTCAGATTCTCCAGAATGGTTCCATTAAAGAGATAGGTTTCCTGAGAAACCAGACCAATCTGAGTTCTTAAGAACGCCAGATCCAGCTGACGTACATCAACACCATCAAAACACACTTCACCTGAAATCACATCATAAATGCGTGGAATCAGATTGATGATTGTACTTTTACCAGATCCTGATGGACCTACAATCGCAATGCTCTTACCTGGAGTCAAATCAAAGGAAATGTCTTTTAAGATCTGACGGTCAGGTTCATAGTGGAAACATACATTCTTGAATTCAATGCCTCCCTCAACATGCTCTAAAACAACTGGATGTTCTGGATTTTTAATCTCAACTTCCATATCAAAATAATCAAACAGACGCTGAAACAGGCTAAGTGATCGAATCCAGTCCACACTCAGATTCAGCAGTGAATTCACTGGTGAATACATCTTTCCAAGCAGTGAAACCAGCACTGTAATATCCCCTACAGTCAATGATGCATCATATTTCATCATGAGGATACCACCTACCAGATAAATCAGCATAGGACCAACGGTTGCAACAGTACTGAGCACTAAGCGGAACCAGCGCCCTGCCATGCTTTCTTTCAGGTTTAAAGAAACCATTTTTCTGTTGATCTGTTCATAATGAAGCGCTTCTTCTTCCTCTTTGTTGAAGAGTTTCACCAGCAATTGTCCACTGACAGACAAAGTTTCATTCAGAATGCCATTGATTTCATCCTGACACTTCTGTGATTCATTGGTGATTTCCCAACGTGTTTTCCCTACTTTTTTCGTTGGAATCATAAACAATGGAACAATCACAATACCAACCAGTGCCAGAATGACATTTTTCTGAAACATGGCCACAAGAGCTGCAATCAATGTAATGGAATTCGATAAAATCGATGTCATGGTATTTGTAATGATAGATTGTACACCTGAAATATCCGATGTCATGCGTGTGATGATGTCGCCTTGTGAATTGGTCGTAAAGAAACGATGACTCATCTTCTGCAGATGACGATACATCTGATTGCGCATATCGAACGTAATATGCTGGGCAATCCATGAATTCAGATAACTCTGCAGCACACCAATCAATTGTGCACCTACAGTCACCAGTAAAGACAAAAGGATCAATCGAACAAGAACAGGCAGATTCTGCTGAATCAGACCTTCATCAATCATTCTGCCTGTAATCATCGTTGGCAATAAACCTAAAACAGAAGACAGACCAATCAGAATCAAGACAAGCGTCATCTGCAGAGCATAAGGCTTCAGATAGTTTAGAATACGCACTAAAAGTGCTTTGGTTACTTTTGGTTTATTTTTGATTTCTTCATCGCTTAAATAGCGATTTCCTCTCATAGAACGCTGTGACAAACTGCATCACCTCTTGCTTTTATTATACTGTTTTTATATGAAGAAACCAAAAGAAAACTGCAGTTGCCTACAGTTTCTTACATGTTCTTGTGGCGACAAGGTCACAACCCAAATCGCAGATGTTATGAATCAGCACCTGATTGCACAGCACTGGAGCTTCAATGGTTGTATTTTCAATGACTTTCATCACATCAAACATCTTTTCTTTCGGGATCGGAACACTGCTCATCACCGGGCAGCGTGCAATCGACGAACCATTGATTTTCACTGTGCTTGTAATCATGCGCATTGGATGAAAAACTTCATTTTCGGCATAAATGACTCCACGTGGACAGCTGTTTCCTGTAACCGATAATTTATCTTTTTGCCGTTCAATCTTCAATGTGCATCCTTTCGGACAGGTAATGCAGATCATTTCCATTACACTTTCACCTCCACCACAAGTGGTCCATCCCATTGATCAAGCCATTCTTTTCTGATTGTGATTTCTTCCATGATAGAAGGAATCAATGAAGATTTCTTCAATGTTCGGATGATTTGATCGCCGCAGGAAATTTCAATGGTACAGTTTTTCAATGGTCTTTTTATACGGAAAAAGAGTTTAGTATCGGATGGATGCAGCTTCTGAGGCAGAATGTAACTGAGCTCACCTTTCGCAATCACATCAATGAATTTCTCTTCCGGTTGAATCTGATGCAGATAATCCGCAGCTGCCTTGCCTGCTCTTTGACCCTCTGCATACACAAAATCCACCAGATCATGCACATGCAGTGAATTGCCGCAGGCAAAGATTCCTTCCAGGCTTGTCATGCATCGCTCGTCCACTATCGGACCTTTCGTTCTTGGATGTAAAAGAGCTCCTGCATCTTCCAAAAGACTGTTTTCCGGAATCAGACCAACGGACAACAGCACAGTATCGACATCAAAAGTCTTTTCTGTGCCTGCAATCGGCTGCAGTTTTTCATCGACCTGTGAAAGCACAACCTGTGATACTCGCTGATGACCTTTGATATCTGTAATCGTATGAGAAAGATACAGCGGAATGCCAAAATCATCCAGACACTGTTTGAGATTGCGCGGTAATCCATTGGAATAAGGCATCAGTTCTGCCACCGCAACAACTTCTGCCCCTTCCAAAGTCATGCGGCGTGCCATAATCAGACCAATATCTCCTGAACCTAAAATGAGCACTTTCTTTCCGACAAGCCAGCCATCAATGTTGAGGTATCGTTGTGCAGTTCCAGCTGACATGATGCCAGAGGGACGTGTTCCTGGCAATTGAATTGCTCCTCGGCTTCTTTCACGGCATCCTGTCGCAAAAATAACCGTCTTAGCCTGTATTTTCTGCAGACCATGATGAGATGAACTACATGTGATCACACGGTCTTGACTGACTGATAAAACCATGGTCGAAGTCTGAATTTCAACCGGTGTCTGTTCAATCAGATCAATGCATTTCTGCGCATAGGCAGGTCCACTCATTTCCTGATGAAAGGTATGCAGACCAAAACCTGTATGAATGCACTGATTCAAAATGCCTCCAGCATCTTCTTCTTTTTCAAGAATCAGAATGTCCTCAATGCCATTTCGATAAGCCGCTAAAGCGCTGGAAAGTCCGGCAGCACCAGCACCAATGATCACTAAATCTTTTTTAATCATGGCTCTACCTTCTTTCCATCAGGATATTGGACCCTGTTTCTTCCAGTGTGATTTCTGACATGTCTTTGTTGAGTTCTTTGGCTAAAATGGACATGATCAAAGGTTCACAGAACCCTCCTTGACACCGTCCCATACCAGGACGCAGACGACGTTTGATTGCTCCTACAGTTGTGGCTGGTGTATTGCGGCCAATGGCCTCTGCAATTTCACCCTCACTGATGCTTTCACAACGGCACACAATGTGCCCATAACGTTGATCTTCTTTGATTTTATTCTGACGCTCTTCTTCACTCATTTCATTTAACAGTTTTTGACGTTGAATGAGCGGTGGAAGCGTTTCTTTTTCATTTAATGAAATTCGATTTGAAATCAGATGTTCAATCACATATTCACTGATTGCAGGTGCTGATGCAATCCCTGGACTTTCAATGGCTCCAACATGAATGAAATTGACATTTTTCTCATCTTCTTTGATTACAAAATCATGTGTGCTGCCTGCAGGTCGATTGCCCGAAAAAGTACGAATTACCTGATGCATTGGTACTTCTTTGACCAGTTGATTGACCTGTGATTTTACTGAATCCAGACCTGATATTGTGGTGGCCAGATCTTCTTTGTCTTCAATAAAGTCACTGGTTGGACCTAACAGCAGGTTGTCATGAATTGTGGGTACCAGTAAAACACCCTTTCCCTTATCTGATGGAACAGGAAAGAGAATGTGATTGACAATTGGTTTTTTCATATGATCCAGTACAAAATATTCACCACGACGGGCACTGATCGTAAATCCTGATTCATTGTTGACCATTTTTGCAATTTCATCGGCATGTACACCTGCACAGTTGATGACCATTCTGGATTGGATGACTCCCCTTGTCGTTGTGATTTCATAATGGTCTTCTTTCTTTTGAATCGAAAGAACCTCCGTCTGTAAATGAAGCTCCGTCTTTCGCTCAATGGCATTATCCATCAGAACCGTTGCCACTTCCCATGGTGTAATGATAGCCGTGGTTGGCAGATACAGCCCCAATGTGACATGATCAGACAGATTGGGTTCTTTTTGTTTGATCTGATCATGATTGTGAAGTGCATGTGGAATCAGACGGTTTTCTGCCTGTTTCTGCAATTTGTGCACCAAAAGTTCTTCTTCCTTTCCGCACGCTAAAACATAAGCACCTATCTGTTTGTAATGCAGACCCAGTGCCTTGCAGATGTCTTCATACATTCTGCTTCCTCGCACATTCAAAATGGCCTTCAGTGTCCCCTCTTTTGGATCATGGCCACTGTGCACAATAGCGCTGTTGGCTTTGGTTGCCCCGCACCCTACATCTTTGTTTTTCTCAAGTACTGCCAGATTGAGCTCATATTTTGATAAATCATAAGCTAGAAAACTGCCAATGATACCTGCTCCAATAATGACGATGTCTTTCATAGTGTTCTCCTATAAAAAACAGGGCAAGGCATCCTGTGATGCATATGCCCTGTTTGGCTTTATTCCGGATGATAGCTGCAGCAAGCCTGCACAGCCTTTTTCCATTCTTTTAATAAATGAGTGCGTTTGGATTCTTCCATACGCCCCAGATAAGTGTGGGCAATTTTCTGATTTGCCTCGATTTCTTTCTGGTCTTTCCAAAACCCCACAGCCAGCCCTGCGAGATACGCAGCGCCCAGAGCCGTGGCTTCATTGTTTTTAGGGCATTTGACTTCTCGATCAAGAAGGTCTGCCTGAAACTGCATGAGGAATTTGTTGCGTACTGCACCGCCATCCACTTTGAGTGTGTTGATTTTCATGCAGGCATCCTCTTCCATCGCTTCCAAAAGATCGGATGACTGATAAGCCAGTGATTCAAGGGTTGCACGTACCAGATGTTCTGATGTTGTCCCGCGTGTAATTCCAAAGATTGCACCACGGCACTTGTCATCCCAGTATGGTGCGCCAAGTCCTACAAATGCAGGAACGACAATCACACCATCACTGTCTTCTACAGACTCTGCCATTGCTTCTGAATCTGCTGCCTTTTCCAACAAATGCAGACCATCTCTGAGCCACTGAATCGCAGATCCTGCCACAAATACACTTCCTTCCAGTGCATAGCTGATCTGTCCATCAAGACCCCAGGCAATCGTTGTCAAAAGACCATTGTGTGATCGTCTTGGTGTCATTCCTGTGTTCATCAACATGAAGCAGCCTGTACCATATGTGTTCTTTGCCATGCCTGGTTTAAAACATGCCTGCCCAAACAATGCAGCCTGCTGGTCCCCTGCAATACCGGCAATCGGTACTTCATGATTGAAGAAATGATATGGAGCTGTTGTGGCATAAATGCAGCTTGAATCTTTGACCTCAGGAAGCATGCACTTAGGAATATCCAGCATCTTCAGCAGATCTTCATCCCAGCACAGATCATAAATGTTATAAAGCATCGTACGTGATGCATTGGTGTAGTCTGTCACATGGACCTTTTCACCTGAAAGCTTCCATAAAATCCAGCTGTCCATGGTTCCAAACATCAGTTTCCCCTGTTCAGCCATTTCCTGACCATTTTCCACATGATCTAAAATCCATCTGATTTTAGTTGCGCTGAAATATGGGTCAATACGCAATCCGGTCTTGCTTCGAATCATTGCTTCTTTTCCACGACGCTTTAATTCATCACAGATTTCAGAAGTCTGACGTGACTGCCATACAATGGCACGATGAACAGGAAGTCCTGTTTCTCTGTTCCAGACAACAGTGGTCTCACGCTGATTGGTAATTCCAATTCCTTTTACCTGTGCAGGACTGATTCCTGAAGAAGAAATCACTTCAGCCATTACAGCTAAAACAGACAGCCAGATTTCATTGGCGTCATGTTCAACCCATCCAGGTTCTGGAAAGTACTGTGTCAATTCCTTCTGAGCAACATTGACAATACGACTTTCATGATCAAATAAAATAGCTCGGGTACTTGTTGTCCCCTGGTCGATGGCCATGATGTATTCCTGCATAAAATCACCTTCTCACAACGTGAGCTTTCTATATGTTTATTATCCTAAAAAATGCTGGAAAGCTCAAGGCTTATCCAGCATTTTGTGTGTTTAAACAAGTGCTCTTTGTTCAGTGATGGTGATGTTGTACTCATCATCAACGACATCCAGTGCAAATGTGCATGGAGCAACAAACTGCCCTTCAATGATTTTACGGGCAATCAGTGTTTCAATCGTACGCTGAATGTAACGTTTCATTGGACGTGCCCCAAAGACGGGATCAACACCACATTCAATGATCTTATCTTTGACAGCTTCTGTTACACTCAGCTCAATGTCTTTATCAGAAAGACGTTTTTTGAGTTCATGGATGAACTTGTCGGCAATCTTCTTCAGTACTTCTGTACCTAATGCATTGAACACAATGATTTCATCAATACGATTAATAAATTCAGGTTTGAAGTATTTTCTGATTTCATTGTGATAAGCTTCATTGCGAATGTTTTCATCTTTTTCAAAGGCATACTGTGCACCAAGGTTGCTGGTCATGATAATCAGTGTGTTCTTGAAATCAACAGTGACGCCTTTTGAATCAGTAATGCGTCCATCATCAAGAATCTGAAGCAGGACATTGAACACATCTGGATGTGCTTTTTCGACTTCATCCAAAAGCACAATCGAATAAGGTTTTCTGCGTACTGCTTCAGTCAGCTGACCCCCTTCATCATAACCGACATAGCCAGGAGGCGCCCCAATCAGACGGGATACACTGTGTTTTTCCATGTATTCACTCATATCAATACGCACAATCTTGGATTCATCATCAAACAGCTGCTGAGCCAGCGCTTTGGCAACTTCTGTTTTCCCCACACCGGTTGGACCTAAAAACATGAAGGATCCAATTGGTCGATTTTCATCCTGAATCTGTGCTTTAGAGCGCAGAATAGCCTCTGAGACAAGCTTTAATGCTTCATCCTGACCAATGACACGTTTTGAAAGTTCATCTTCCAACTTCAGCAGTTTCTGACGCTGTGTGGTCATCAGTTTAGCAACTTCAATCCCTGTCCAGCGTGAGACAATCTTAGCAATCATTTCATCATCCACGATTTCCTGCAGAATCTTATCATCATCCTGCTTGAGTGCAGCTGCGGCAATCTTCTTTTCAAGATCTGGAATAATCTGATACTGCAGACGTGCTGCATCTTCATATCGTGCTTCATTTTGAGCCTGTGTGAAGTCCAGTCGTGCTTTTTCCAGCAGTTCCTTGTCTTTTTTCTGTGCATCGAGTTCTGCCTTTTCCTTGATCCATTTTGATTTTAAAACAGATTCTTCTTCTTTGAGATTTTCCAGTTCTTTTCTAAGTTCAACCAGACGTTCTTTGGTCTTTCCACTGGTTTCTTTCTTTAAGGCAGTTTCCTCAATTTCAAGCTGCATGATTTTACGCTTATATTCATCCAGCTGAGTTGGCATGGAATCCATTTCCACACGGATACAGGCACATGCTTCATCCACTAAATCAATCGCTTTATCAGGCAGAAAACGATCTGTGATATAACGATGGGATAATGTTGCTGCACCAATCAACGCTTCATCCAGGATCTGTACTCCATGATGACTTTCAAAACGGTCTTTTAAACCACGCAGAATGGAAATTGTATCTTCTACCGATGGTTCATCGACTGTAATCTTCTGAAAACGACGTTCTAAAGCAGCATCTTTTTCAATGTATTTGCGATATTCATCAAAAGTGGTTGCACCAATGCACTTGAGTTCACCACGCGCCAGCATCGGTTTCAAAAGATTGGCTGCATCCATGCTGCCTTCAGTCTTACCTGCTCCTACCAGATTGTGAATTTCATCAATGAACAGGATGATTTCACCATCGTTTTCCTTGATTTCTTCTAGAACAGCTTTTAAACGTTCTTCAAATTCACCGCGATACTTCGCCCCTGCAATCAAAGCTCCCATATCCAGTTCAATGAGTTTTTTATCTTTCAGACCAAATGGCACATCCTGATTCATGATGCGCCATGCAAGACCCTCTACTATTGCTGTTTTACCAACGCCAGGTTCGCCGATTAAGATAGGATTGTTTTTGGTTTTACGGCTGAGAATCTGAATCACGCGACGGATTTCATCATCTCGTCCAATGACTGGATCAATCTTGCCTCGCTTGACTTCTTCTACAAGATCTTTTCCATAAGTCTTCAAAGCTTCCAGGTTGTTTTCTGCATTCTGTGAATTCATAGTTCTGCCACCTCGTCTTTCTTTGTCTTTTTTCTTCAAGGCATTGACATCAATGCCTGTTTTCTGTCGAATTTCTTTGGTTAATGGACTTCTGTTTTCCAAAAGTCCAATCAGAAGTGAGAGTGCACTGGTGTACTCATCGTTCATGCTTTGTGAGTACTTCAGGGCATTCTGATAAGCTTCCTGCACATCTTTGTTCAGTCCAGGACGAGCCCCTGTTACTTTTGGCAAGCTGTGCAGATGTGTATTGACGATGGTTCTGATCAAACGTGAGTCAACATTCATTTCATTTAAAAGATTGACAATCGAATCATCATACAGCATCGCTAAATACAGATGTTCACTGCAAAGTTCCGGATTGCAGTTGGCTTGTGTCATTTCAATCGCCTTCTGCAGGATTGTTAATGCACGTTCCGTCATTTTCTCTGTGTTCATTGTCATCCTCCTTTTAGCACTTATTACCAGCGAGTGCTAATTCTGTTTTTTAAGAAAAGGTACTGTTGTACCTGTTCTTATTTGAAGGCATCTTTGAATTTTTCAAAGACACTCTTTCCTTCTTTTTTACTCAAATCTTTCAGTTTCATGTACAGTTCTCTTTCTTCTTTTGAAAGTTTCTTTGGAATCTGTACAGAAACTTCAACATACTGATCTCCAGGTTCTGAACTTCTCAGATCCTTGACACCTTTGCCGCGGATTCTGAACTGTGTAGCATTTTGTGTACCTGCTGGAATTGTCAGTTCAACATCACCATAGACTGTTGGCACATCAATTGTGCATCCAAGTGTTGCATCCACATTGGAAATCGGTACATTGATGTAGATGTTTCTGCCTTCACGCACAAATTTTTCATGGCTGGATACAAGAATTTCAATGAACAGGTCTCCATTTGGACCTCCATTGATGCCTCTTTCACCCTTGCCGCTGACTCTTAACTGCTGACCAGACTGAATGCCTGCAGGAATCTTGACTTCAACTTCAACACGCTTGTGTTCATAGCCTTTGCCATTGCACTTGGTGCACTTGCGTAAAATCTTCTTTCCTGTACCACCGCAGTCAGAACACTGCCCCTGAGTCTGCATGACACCAAACATCGTTCTTTGCTGCTGCATGACAACACCAGATCCATGGCATGTCTTGCAGACTTCGATATCGCTGGAAGAATAGGCACCTGAACCATTGCAGTCAGGACACTGTTCATCCAGATCAATTTTAACTGTTTCAGTTTTTCCAAAGATGGCATCCATAAAACTGATGCGCATCTGCATATAACGATCCTGTCCTTTTCTTGGACCATTGCTGGCTCTGCGGCTTGATCCGCCAAAACCACCGCCAAAGAAAGAACCAAAGATATCGTTCAGATCATCAAATCCGCCAGAGAAACCACCCTGACCAAATCCGCCAAAGCCTGCTCCATCCATGCCGGCATGACCAAACTGATCATACGTTGCCTTTTTCTGTGGATCTGAAAGCACTTCATAAGCTTCATTGATTTCTTTAAACTTGGCTTCTGCATCCGCTTCCTTGTTGACATCCGGATGATATTTCTTAGCTAAGGAACGATATGCTTTTTTAATTTCAGCTTCACTGGCACCTTTCGCAAGGCCCAGCACCTCATAATAATCTCTTTTGTTCATAGCTTCACCTTTCCCTTAAGACTTAACCCTCTGCGGGTTTGGTCTTTTACCCCAGATGAGTGGACTTGTTTCACGCATCAAATCCCAGCGCTTGCGCCAGGATTTGTGCGGGATTGTTTTTTAGTGTTTTTCTTTGAAATCTGCATCGACTACATTGTCATCGTATGCATTGTTTGAGCCCATGTTTGGATTGCCATAAGCCTGACCTGACTGAGCGTTCTGCTGCTGATACATTGCTTCAGCCATCTTCTGAGCTGCAGCTTCCAGTTCATTCAGCTTGTTTTCCAGAGTTACCATGTCGTTGTTGTCCAGGCAGCTCTGCAATTCATCACGCAGCTTCTGTACTTCAGCCTTCTGTTCAGGAGTTACATTCGCATTGTCCTGCTTCAGAGTTTCATCAATCTGGTTGATGAAGTTTTCAGCACGGTTGCGTGTTTCGATTTCCTTCTTCTTCAGTTCATCAGCTTCTTTGTTTGCTTCTGCATCTCTTACCATACGATCGATTTCTTCATCAGACAGACCATTTGATCCAGAGATTGTGATGGACTGAGCGTTTCCGTTTGCCTTATCCTTTGCAGATACGTGAACGATACCGTTAACGTCAATGTCGAATGTTACTTCGATCTGAGGAACACCACGGCGTGCTGGTGCGATACCAGAGAGCTGGAAGTTGCCCAGAGTCTTGTTGTCACGAGCCATTGGTCTTTCACCCTGCAGCACGTGGATATCAACAGCTGGCTGATTGTCAGCAGCTGTAGAGAACACCTGTGATTTAGATGTTGGAATTGTTGTGTTTCTTGGAATCAGAACAGTCATCACACCACCCAGAGTTTCA
>JAZRUQ010000159.1:0-1669 GCA_045652605.1 Erysipelotrichaceae bacterium | reverse complement strand
CACTTGCATTATTCGTATCTTATGCAGAAGCTGTACAGCTTACAAGCATTGATATCCTGAACAGTCGTGTAATCATTGGGCTTTTCATCGGAGGAATGCTTCCATTCCTTTTCTCTGCTATGACAATGGATTCTGTATCTAAAGCAGCATACGAAATGATTGCAGAAGTAAGACGTCAGTTCAGAGAAATTCCAGGAATCATGGAAGGAACAGAAAAACCAGACTACAAATCATGTGTAGCTATTTCTACAACAGCAGCATTAAAAGAAATGCTCGTGCCTGGTATCATGGCAGTAGCTTCTCCATTAGCAGTAGGTCTCCTTCTTGGAGCAGATGCTCTTGGCGGACTTCTTGCAGGATCACTTGTAACAGGTGTACTTATGGCAATCTTCATGTCTAACTCAGGTGGGGCATGGGACAATGCTAAGAAATTCATCGAAGATGGAAACAACGGCGGTAAAGGTAGTGATGCTCATAAGGCAGCGGTTGTTGGGGATACAGTAGGTGACCCATTCAAAGATACATCAGGACCATCAATCAACATCCTGATCAAGCTTATGACAATCGTATCACTCGTATTTGCACCATTATTCCTTTCAATTGGTGGATTATTATAAGATAAATAATTTTCCGGCTCACAGAAGAATCTGTGGGCCGGTTTTTTAGTGTATAAAGTGAGGATGCAGATTTGGGAGAAAACCTGAAGACTTTTGGATATATTCCCAAAAAAATAAGCGGAAGTCCCAAAATCATTAATATAAGTTGGAAATGGGTTAAATTGCAAAGGTTTTGGGCAAATAGCCCAATGAAATAGAGTATAGAGTGCAATGAGGTGAGTGCTGGAAACGAAATGAAATTTGTGCTATCATTGACTGCATGAGAGAAAGAAAATAGGGAATTCTTTTATAGAAAGGAAGCAGAACAGACATGACAAAAATAGATATTATTTCAGGATTTCTTGGGGCAGGAAAAACAACATTTATTAAGTTATTAATTGATAAAGTGTACGCAGGAGAAAAGCTTGTCCTTATTGAAAATGAGTTTGGCGAAATCGGTATTGACGGAGGTTTCCTGAAAGACGCAGGAATTGAGATTACAGAGATGAACTCCGGGTGTATTTGCTGTACATTAGTTGGAGATTTCAGTGAAGCGTTAAAAAAGGTGCTTGATGAATATAAACCAGACCGTGTGATCATTGAACCATCAGGTGTTGGAAAACTTTCAGATGTTGCCAAGGCAATTGAAGATGTGAAAGAACACGCAGATATTGAAATCAACTCCAAAATTGCAGTTGTTGATGGAAAGAAAGCAAGATTATATCTGAAGAACTTTGGCGAGTTTTTCAAAGATCAGGTACAGCATGCAACAACAATTGTTGTAAGCCGTACACAGATGATGAAAGATGAGAAAATTGAAGAATGCATCCATCTTCTGCGAGAAGAAAATGAAGAAGCAACGATTATTTCCACACCATGGGAAAATCTGGAAAAAAATGCGATTCTTCACGCGCTGGAACATGCAGATATGATGGAAGAAGAACATGACCATGGATGTTGTTGCGGACACCACCATGAACATCACGAGCATGAATGTGAATGTGGACATCATCATGAACATCACCATCACGACCATCACCATCATCATGACCATGAAGAATGCAGTTGTGGCT
>JAZRUQ010000158.1:0-5390 GCA_045652605.1 Erysipelotrichaceae bacterium | reverse complement strand
CTACTGACTGTGTTTCATAAAATAAATTGGATTTTAAATTTCGATTATATGAATACCCCGATGATTTTAATACAGAAACATATCTATTTTTATGAAATACTGTTGGAACAGCACTCATCATCACTGCACAAAGCAATGAATTCATTCCTTTTGGAGGCAAAAATGAATAAAGTGGACCTGCTGAAAAGCTACATAATCCCTTTTCAACAGGAGTATATAATTTTCCTACAAAATCTGTTCCAAATTGAACATCATCATCACATATCAATGCATACTTGCTTTTACACATGAATATACCTTTCATGCGCTGTTTTACCATTCCTTTTTCAGAATAGTAAAAAGTTTCCCAACCAAGTTGTTCTTTTGGGCGTTCATTTCCATCAGGCAAAACAACGATTACTTCTTTAGGGGATGGAACAAGCAATTCAATTGATTTTAAAAGCTTTTCATATTTTTCTCCAGCTTTTCCTGTTGTTCTAATAATTACTGAATAATCAATCATAACGACTCCAACATCTCTTCAACTGCTTTCACAGTCTTTTCGGTACTGAATTCTTTGCCTCTTTCAATCGCTTTTAAACGATAATGCTCTAATAATTCAGGCTGATCTAATAATTTCTTAATCCCTTGATATAAAGCTTCATCATTATTTTCTACAACAAGTCCATACTCATTGTTATATCCAAGCATCTCTTTCATACCAGAAACTTCAACAGTACATACAGGAGTACCAACTATCAAAGATTCAGTAGTTGCAGTAGAGAACCCTTCAGCATAACTTGCACACACAAACAAATCACACTTAGAAACATATTTGTATGGATTTGTCTGATAACCATGCAATGTAACTTTATTTTTCAATTGATTTTGTGCAATGTAATTCTGCATCATATCCTGTAAAGGTCCTATTCCCAATACATTCAAATGAATTGAATAATTCTCATCACTTAATCTTTTTATTACTTTAAGTAGTCTTTCATATCCCTTTGATTTCTTTAATGTTCCAACCGCAACCAATTGAATCTGATTTTTATCAAGCTTTATCTCTTCTTTTGACAGTTCAATAATTTTATTGGATTCAACAGTGTTGTATAAAACTCTACAACTCTTATAAAAATTTAAAATATTACAAAAATCATTCTTTACATACTCTGACACACAAATTGTTTCATCAAACTTCTTATAACACTGAATCGCTTCTTCTTCTGTTCTGAATGATGACGCTAATTTACTCATATCATGCTGTTCAACATGTATCCATGATACAAGTTTTGTCTCTGGATTCTCACACCCACTAATAATTCGAGCTGAAGGGCCTTCCAAATAAGATATTTCAATATCGTATTTTTCTTTAATAAAAAGTCTATGTAACTGCTTTGGAGTCAATAGTTTCATTAAATGACTATTTCCTGGAAACGATTTTGAAAATACTGTTCTATATTTGATATGAGACGCCAAAAACTGCTCATTGACTCCTCCGCCAAATAAAGCAGTAACTGTAATATCAAACTTTGACTGATCCATATGATTCACAAGATTAACCAGAACTTTCTCCGCTCCACCCTGTCCTAAATCATGAATCAAAAACAGTACTTTTATCATTTTAATTCACTACCCTAATCTTTTTTTATGTAATAAGTCATATACAAATCCAGGAAGCATTCCTACTATAATAGGTCTTAATATAAACAGAATATTCCACCAAGGAAGATGATAATTCTTGAATATCAACCATTTCACATATGCTTCATTGATTCGATACTTAAATTTTCTTCTACTATATGCATTACGATCATCTCTCATACTATATAAAACTGAATGAATGTTCTTTCCTGTCCATCCTTTTTTATACATTTTGTACCAAAGATGATAATCTTCAACTCTCAAAAGTTTTTCATCCTCTGTATATCCTTCAACTGCATCATAAGCTTCCTTTCTCACCATACAAGGCGCATGACAGAATGGAGTACCCTTGATTAAGTCGCCTTTTTCAGGATATTCTGGATGTGTTTCTCTTCCCCACTCACCAGTCTCATCAAAATGTGACATATCACAGCTCACAATGGAAATATTTTTTTCATTTTCAAGCGTTTCAACTTCTAATTTAAGTCTGTCTGGAAATGAAATATCATCCCCATCCATTCTGGCAATATATTTACCTGACGCAAATTTCAAACAATGGTTCAAAGTCGCATTTAATCCTTGATTCTTTTCATTTTTTAGTAAAACAATTTTATCCGGATACTGTTCTTTGTATTTCTGAGCAACATCAAAAGTGCTGTCTACTGAACCATCATCGCATAAAATCAGTTCCCAATCAGTGAATGTTTGATTAAGAATTGAATCTATTGCTTCAGGTAGTGTATCAGCACAATTATAGATACCCATAATGATACTTATAACAGCCATTCCTATAAAATCCCCCAAATCATATGCATCTGGAAATAGAAAAACACCAGATAAAACCCATACATGCACATCTTCACAAAACGTGCAGAACTCCTTGAAAACATATGTTCAATCAACCAAGGAAGACAGATGTACCCTTGAAGTGTTGTATACATTGGAAGTCTACCAACATAAATCCCTGACGATACTGCCGCAACCAGATACAACCCCATTGTGACAATAGAACAGTTCACACTGACATTGATGGCAGGATCATTAGCTTCATGCACATATCGAATTCCAACCAATGACATCAATGCGGGTACAGAATAAACCAATACTCGAATCAGGTTGGTACCATCATCGTTTGTCCAGATTTCATTGGTAACAAGATCATCATACTGAGTTTCCATCAATAAATCATTGAGAATTGGTGTGAACGCATCTATGTACATGACCACAACCATGATTCCCATCAAAAATAAAAGTGTTCTTTTATTCCAGGCTTTTCCCTGTACGACAAAAAACATCGGAATCATCATAAGTGCCGATCCATGAATCTGTGAAGCCAATAGCGTGACGAAAATACATGGAAAATATCTTCTTTGTACCATCCATTTAAAACACATAAAAATCATGATAATCGCAATAAACTGACGCATCCCATTGTGTACCCAGGACATATAATCCGTAGATACAATGAATAAAAACAAACATGTAAAAAAGTCTGAAGAATATTTACGATAAATCAATGCTAAAGAAATCATCTGAAACGCAGAAATAATCAAGAAAAACAATTCATCTCGATTTCCAATGATACTTTTAATGATAACAGACAAAGCAGTAAACCCTGGGTCTTTTATATCAGATGTAAATAAGCTTGGAATTTGAGATAAACCCGGTGAAAGATTTAAAAATGAAGTTCTATATGCTTCCGTATCCCCAAACCATGTGCGATATCCTCCCCATATGATATAAGGAAGGACAATGATGATGACAGCTAGTAATGACCAGACTTGTTTTTTCTTACCAAAGACGATTTCTGTCTGTTTAGGAAAGATTTGCGGAAGGACTGCTCCTGCAAGAAACAGCCAAATGATTAAGTACCAATAATTTGTCAGTCTCATAGGAGCTCCTTTCTATCAAACACACTTCTTGATTATTTCATTATAATATGAATGTGTAAGATTATCTATGTTATTGTTTTATACACGCAACTAAAAAAGCATATATCTGTACGATATATGCTTTTTTTTATGTTTTACTGCTTAATTGAACTGTCTTCTTTTCTTCAGCATTGCCAGCAGTGCCAACAGTGCTAATCCTGCTGTTGCTGCCCAGTTTGCTGTTGATGAGAAGTCACCTGTATTTGGTACAGATGGTTCAGCTGGTGCAGGTGTTGGTGTTACAACAGTTGTGTTTTCAGGAAGCTTCCATCCAACCATCACTGGTGACAATCCTGTCACATAGAATTCAATACCTGTATCTGTTTTCTTGACATCAGGTGTTTCTACATTGCCTGGTGTCTTGCCAAATGCAGTGCTTGTAAACATATGGGCTACTGCAAAGTTGTAAGAGTCATTCAGTTCAATGCCTGCTGCATCAGAGAGCTGCGAATAGCTGATCTGAACAAGCAGTTTTCTTGATGCTGGCCAATGGTCTTCATCCACTTCAACCCATGTTACACCGCCGTCAAAGCTTGCAACAAGAGTCACATTAAACAGTACTGTTGATTCTTCATCCTTGGCACCCTTGCTGATGACAATGGAAGACATCTTGCTATGAATCTGTTCTACTGATTCAAATTCACTTGTTAATGAGTCTGGTACTTCTGTCATATCAAAGTCAAATTCAAGTCTGCTTGCAACAGTATCATCTTCAATTGTCAGTTTTACTAATGCATTGACTGCATCTTTTACAGCTTTTGCCATAGCGTCAATTTCTGCCTGTTTTGTAATATCCAGATTTTCTACGATAGCATTGACTGCTTCATTCAGTGCATTCACTGTTTCTTCTGTATAGATGCTCAGATCTGATGGAACCAAAGCCAGTGCTTCATCTACTGCTGTGTAGTCTGCTGGTTTCAGTACCAGATTTTCAATAGCCTGTTCAATAGCTGCTGCTTTTGCATCCACTTCTGCCTGTTTTGTGATATCCAGATCTTCTTCTACTGCATTGACTGCTTCTTCCAGTGCAGTGACTGTTTCTTCAGTATAAATGCTCAAATCTGCTGGAATCTTGTCTTTTGCTTCATTGATCTTTGTATAATCAGCATCTTTGTACTGCAGAGCCAGAACTGCTGCTTCAATTGCACCTGCATAGCTGTCAACTTCTGCCTGTTCTGTGATGTTTTTGCCTTCTACCACTGCATCCATTACAACCTGCAGTGCTGCAACACTTTCTTCAGTGTACAGCGACAGATTAGATGGAACTTTTGCCAGTGCTGTTTCTACAGCGCTGTAATCTGCTGGTTTGTACTGCAGAGCTGCAATTGCTGTCTCAATGGCTTCTGCCATAGCGTCAACTTCTGCCTGTTCTGTAATGTTCTTGTCTTCAACCACGGCTGCTACTGCTGCTTCTACTGCGCTGAAGTCCACATACAAATCTTTATTCAGTGCTTCTGCTGCTGCAATCGCACTTTCAACTGCACTGTAATCTGCTGGTTTGTATTTCAGATTTTCAATAGCAGTTTCAATAGCCACAACTACTGCATCCACTTCTGCCTGTTTTGTAATATCCAGACCTTCTTCAATCAGAGCCACTGCTGCTTCAAGAGCTGCTACTGTTCCTTCTGTATAAACACTCAGATCTGCAGGAATCTTTGCTTTTGCTTCATTGATCTTTGTATAGTCTGCACCCTTGTACTGAAGAGCCAGAACTGCTGCTTCAATTGCTCCTGCATATGCGTCAACTTCTGCCTGTTCTGTAATGTTTTTGCCTTCTACCACAGCACTCACTGCAGTTGTCAAAGCTTCAACAGATTCTGATGTATACAGAGAAGT
>JAZRUQ010000157.1:0-5694 GCA_045652605.1 Erysipelotrichaceae bacterium | reverse complement strand
GAATCGGAAATTCATATCCCTTTTCATCGATCCAGGCAATCATTTCATCCTTGCTGATATCTTCACCACCCGGCTGCATCATCACCAAATGAACCACATCCGGATCATCCTGCCAAGTCTGATTCAGCATATCCATTTCCATAACACAATATGTACACCATGTTGCTCCAAATGTAACCACAACTGTTTTTCCTTCATAATCTGACAACTGATGAATCGCACCATACTGATCATAAAGAATGAAATCCTGTTCATTCTTCAATTCTCTTTCTTCATAAGACAGCGAAGATGAACCCATCACCTGACCATTTTTCAGTTCATTGATGGCCTGCATCCCCATCCAGCAAGACATGATAATCAGGATTATTCCACCTAATTTAATAGCCCCTTGAAACAGCTTCTGCTTCTGTTTAAACAAACGCAGCAGTTCTGCAGTAAACAATCCCAATCCCAGAAATGGCACAAGAAATCCGATCGCATACCATGCAATCAACATGATTCCCTGCAGAGAATCAGCACTGCTGGCTGCCATAATCACAATGGAAGTCAAGTATGGCCCAATACATGGAGTCCATGAAAAACTGAACAGAAATCCCATCAAAAAGGCAGTAAGCCCATTCATTTTGTTCAGATTCAGTTTATGCATCAAAGAATGATCCTGCATCAGAAATGGAATACGAATCACATCCAACTGAATCAGTCCCATCAACAAGACCACAATCGAACCAACCAAAGTAATTTCAGCATGATATGTTTCAAACACATTTCGTGCACTGGCCACTGCAAAAGCCATCAGAAAGAATGTACAAGAAACCCCCAGAATAAACCAGATGGTGTACTTCAGCACTGAACTTCTGCGATAGACAATCTGTCCATTTTCATCCACTGTCTTTGCATTGGAAGACAAATATCCCATGTAAATTGGAAGCAACGGCAAGATACACGGTGAGAAAAAGGACAGAATCCCTTCAACAAAGACAAGAATCGGATTCATACAATCCCCCTAAAACAACATTACTGCTAAAATAATCAAACCTAAGACAATACGATAAATCCCAAAAATTTTGAAGTCATTTTTACGAATATAGCTCATCAAGAATCGAATTGCCAAAACAGAAACCACAAACGAAACCAGAGTCCCTAAACCTAAAACACCCCAGCCTAAAGCATTCATCACAACACCCGCCTTAAACATCTTTAACACTTTCAGCAAAGATGCACCTGCCATGACAGGAACAGCCAGGAAAAATGAGAATTCTGCAGCGATTTCACGTGAACATCCAATTAAAACAGCACCTAAAATTGTTGCCCCAGAACGAGATGTCCCTGGAATCAAAGCCAGCATCTGACAGCATCCAATCAGCAAAGCAGTCTTGAAGCTCATCACCGCAAACGATGTCACTTTTGCAGTGCGTTTCTGATTTTCAATGATAAGAAAGAAAATTCCATACACAATCAACATCATCGCAATCACAACTGGACCATGCAGATAAGCATCAATCACATCATCCAGAAGAATGCCTGCAATCCCTGCAGGAATGCACCCAACAATCACTTTACCCCAAAGTGCCAATGTATCTTTCTTCTCTGTTTCATTTTTCTTTGGTGAAAATGGATTCAGTTTATGAAAATACAAAAGACATACTGCCAGAATTGACCCAAACTGAATCACCACAAAAAACATATTTAAAAATTCCTGATTCAGTACAGGATTATCAAACACCTGCATCTGCATCAATTCATCCGCCAGAAGCAGATGCCCTGTTGAACTGATTGGAAGCCATTCTGTAATCCCCTGAATGATTCCATAAATGATGGTCTGCAACCAAGTCATCATAATTCCTCTCCTTTTTCCAAATCAATCAGAATCTGTTTCATTTCTGATCCCCATGCATAATTACCAGTACTGCCATCCGCTTTAATCACACGATGACAAGGTATTGCTATCGCTATAGGATTTAAACCACAGGCTGTCCCTGCTGCGCGCACAGCACCTGGATAACCTGCCATTTCAGCCAGCTTTTTATAACTCACACATGTTCCATATTCAATTTTCAGCATAGCTGACCATACTGCTTTCTGAAATTCTGTCCCATCCAGAAACACAGGAACATCAAACTGTTTACGCTGATGTTCAAAATATTCCATCAACTGTTTCCTGCATTCTTCCAGTACCCCACTGCTTTCTGTCACAGGCAATGGTCTTTTCGTAATATGCGTGATGAACCCATCTTTTTCACACAGATACAATGTCCCGACCACACAATTGATTGAAATACATTTAGACATCCAATTCTACCTTTTCAAAACGTGGAGTAAAAGCGTCTGAATAGCTTCCTGAACGCTTATACACTTTCGTCAGACGATCAGACAATAAGGTCATGACTTCATAAGGAATTGTCTCAAGTTCCTGTGCCACGCGACACAATGAAATATGATTCCCAATCAATTCAACCTCAGTTCCAACATCTTCCCAATGTTTTAAACGCAGCATCGCCTGATCCATGCAGATACGTCCTACAAATTCTGCTTCATGACCATTCACATAAGCTTTTCTGCCCTGATGTTTTCTGATCCATCCGTCCGCATACCCAATCGGTACAGTTGCAATGATTTCATCTTCTTTTGTTGTGTAGGTTGCACCATACCCAACAGTCTGCCCAGCAGGCACTTTCTTGACATGAATAATCTTTGTATACAAAGACATCACAGGCTTCAATTCTGTCTGATACGATGTTGTCCCAAACATAGCCAGTCCGCAACGCACCGCATTGCTGAAAGACTCTTTATAACTTACAGTTGCATCTGAATTGCTGCAATGAATCCATTCAAATTCATGATTCAACGAAATCACAACTTCCTTAAACTGTTCCATCTGACGATCTGTCATCTGATGTTCTGCATCATCTGAACATGCAAAATGAGTAAAAATACCACTCATCTGAACATGACCTTTCTTCAACAGTTCAATGCCTTGTTTTAATTCCTGTACACTCTTGAATCCAATACGATTCATTCCTGTATCAACCTTAAGATGCACTTTAAGACTTGAACACTCCTGCTGAAGCGCCATTTTAACCCAATCCAAAGACACAGCAGTCACTGTAATATTTTCCTTTACACAGACTCCTAAATGCATTGGATCCACATAACCTAAAATCAGAAGCTCTGCATCGATCCCTGCATGACGAATCGACAAAGCTTCATCAAGCGATGAAACTGCCAGCATATCCGCACCAGACTCAACACACACTTTCGCAATGGCCACATCCCCATTGCCATAGCCATTGGCCTTAATGACCGCAATAAATTTCTTCTGTGTCTGCGCCTTCAATGTCTTCACATTGTCTCTTAACGCATCCACATCAATTTCTATCCAACTGTTACGATACATAAATCACCTATACAATACGCGCACTCTGATACGCTGCGATGACGCCAAACCCACGGAAAAGCAGTGAAATCAAACCTGAAACGCCCCCTGTTGAAAAATTCATCATCAGATTGACCCATGTCTTCAGACCGAACAAAAAATATTCAGGCGATGCAAACACACCAAATCCAAACCATGCGATCAGATCGGCAAGCACAAAAGTCAGCACAGCCAATACAGCTGCCAGAACAGAAAACTTGACCTGTACACCTCTGCCCATCTTCTGAATGGTCATACCAATCAGATAACCAATTCCCACAAAAGCATATGAGAACTCAATACTTAAAAGACTTGAAATCAAGCCATACGCAATACACAATCCAATAGAAGCCAAAGTTCCATACAACAAAGCACGTAAAAATCTTTGATTACGTGTTAATGCTTGTTTATTAAATACCTGAAACATCAAATTCATCCTTTCTGATTCAGTGTATTTATTATATCACTATCCCCGTAAAAAAAGAATCACTTTGAATCCTTCCCAAAACTTAACACAATTCATCAGTTGCGCTATAATAGACATAATTCAAGGAGATACTTATGAAACAGCTTATTTCTCAAATCAATCAGATTCTCAATGAAACACAGGACAAAACTTCTGTTTTAATTCATGTTTTAAATCAGGACACTCCTGTTTTCGAAAAAGACAGTGATCTTCAAATGGTCTCAGCATCGACCATCAAAGTCCCTATCATGTGCTGTGCACTTGAAGAAGTACTTCAAGGCAACATGAAACTTGATCAGATGATTCAAGTTGAAAAAGAAGATATTCTTTCTGATACAGAAGTCTTTGAACATGGACCTGATCAGTATTCTTTAGAAGAGTTGATCAGCTGGATGATTATTTCATCTGATAATACCGCAACCAATGTACTGATTCGTACCTTAACCATGGACAAGATCAATGCTTACATTAAAAATGAACTTCACTTGGACAAAACCAAAGTAGAGCGAATTATGCTGGACTTTGAAGCTGTCAAAAACGGTAAAAACAACTACACATCTCATCAAGATCAAATGTCCATCTATATGAAACTGTTCAATCATGACATTCTCAATGATGATCTCTGTGAGAAAGCACTGGATATTCTATACAACCAAAGGGCAAAAGATCTAATCATGAGATACATTCCATACAGAACTCCATTTGCCCACAAAACAGGTGGATTGGACTATCTGATTCATGACTGCGGCATCATGACACTAGGTGACATTAGCTTCTATTTTGGTGTCTCTGCGTGGGATTGTCAGGATATTGATGGCAATCGTGCACTTGCAGGCAAGATTGGACGCTTGGTTTATAACTACTATACAAAATAAAGGTTATCACTCGATAACCTTTTTAAATTACTTTTAAGATTTCTTTTAATCCGTAGACAATTCCTTCATCATCATTAGATAAAGTTACATAAGAAGCCTTTTGTTTTACTTCATCAACACCATTGCCCATCGCAATGCTGCATCGGATAGAACTCAGCATTTCCATATCATTCATATCATCACCAAAAACGGCAATTTCATCCAATTGAAAACCTTCTTTTTCACACACTTCAACAATCGCAGAATACTTGGAAATCTGATTAGGGACAACCATAATCACTTCACCCTGATCGGTCAAATACAAATTCGCTTTATCTGATATTTTTCCCTTTAAGATTTCAAACAGTTCAACAGGAAGCTGTCCTTCACGATTGACCAGATTGTGTGTATAAATCATGATTTTGACAGTCTGATGTTCACAGAATTCATCCAGTTCTACGATTTTGCGTTCCTGCAGTCCCCACTCTTCAATGTGTGTTTCATCAAATTCGTAATTAAACGCATGAACTTCATCTTTCATCTGCAGCACCAAGTGTATGTCCTTGAAAGAATTCACCGTTTCAATCACTTCATGAACTGCATCAGCATCAATATAAGTATAGTCTGTTCTATCGTGAATGACACGGCATGCACCATTGCAATAGATGCCTCCATCAAACAAATCAAATGTCTCCAGTGTCCATTCAGGCAACATTTTATGCAGAGTTCTTGGTCGAGCAGTTGCAATATACACATGCACACCATTTTCTCTGCATTTTTTCAATGCTTCTTTTGAACATTCTGAAATTTTCTTCTCTGAGTTCAAAAGCGTTCCATCCAAATCAAAAAATACTGCTTTCATCAAATTCACCATTTTTCTATTTCACTTATGTCAAATCTTTGATCCAGTTGTCTTAAGTCGGATCGTAGCCATGTCGTTCTGTGAGCCAAGGAGTTGAGGA
>JAZRUQ010000156.1:0-2706 GCA_045652605.1 Erysipelotrichaceae bacterium | reverse complement strand
CAGGAAGCACCATTTATCGTCGTGAGTTGACCAAACGCATGAAAGAATGCAAGAGAAGACTGGAAAACTGATGAAACAGATTCGTCTATATAATGTCATCTTTCCACTTTGGCTGTTGATTATGTTTCCAGTTCCTGCGATCGCAACGCTGTTGTGCTGACAGCTTATCTGATTTATCTGATGAATCTGAAACTGAGTTTTAAAAAACTTGATGCTTCAGTTGAACAGAAAAAGAAAATGGCGCTGTACCTGGCAATGTGGACAGCACCATATCTGTTCTATTTACCAACAATCTGGTTTTATTAGAGGAAATCGCATTTCATTGAAATGCGATTTTTTTACTGGCAGTTGTTTCTTGAACACTGATAGATGCCAGTAAGAACGCATCCTATGCCAGCTAAAGCCATTGTGAGAAAAAGGAAAGTAAAGCCAAGAGCCAGATCAAACAAAACTTTGACCGTACCATTGTACAGAAGCAATGTCATCAAGGCAAAGATGATCGTACCGATGAAGCCAATGATTGCCAGTTTTCCACAGCAGCAGAATGCATCACGGATTACTCGGTTTTTCTCAGCGTTTAGTACCCCGTAAAAGAAAATCGCATAGAGCACAATAGAGGCAATGATGCCAAGAACCATGACATTTGTGATCAATTCAAAGGCAAAGACGTTGAGGATACTGAGGATGAATGCAGCAATTCCTGCCAGAAATGCCATTATCACCACAGTAATGCAGTTGCATGCAGAAGTATTCATGAAGTTTCCTCCTTTCACTGGAATTTCTTCCATTGTAGACTATGAACAGAAATCAGGAAGAAAGAGGCGAAAGCACGAATTCATCATCAAATCAGATTAAAAATAAGGTATAATAAGAGAGTTAATGAGAAATGGGGAATACCTGTGGAAAATATAGAAAAGTATACACCGATGATGCAGCAGTATCTGTCGGTAAAAAAGAATTTAAAAGATGCCATCGTTTTCTATCGTCTCGGAGATTTTTATGAGATGTTTTTTGATGATGCAAAGATTGCTTCAAGTGAGCTGGATTTAGTGCTGACTGGACGCAATGCCGGTGTGGAAGAAAGAGTGCCAATGTGCGGTATTCCTTTTCATGCCTATACAGGCTATGCACAGAAACTGGTTAATCGAGGTTATAAAGTAGCGATTGTTGAACAGCTGGAAGATCCATCAGCTGCCAAGGGAATTGTAAAACGTGATGTCATCCGCATCATTACACCTGGAACTTTGATGGATGATGGTCTGGATGAAAAGAATTCCATTCAGATTTCTGCCATCACAGATACCCAGGTTCATTTTGTGCTGTGCATGCTGGATATGTCGACTGGTGAAACCACTGCATTAAAAGTATCCAGACGTCTTCAGACTTTGATCCAGACACTTTTAAAATACAATATTAGAGAAATTGTCGTACATGAAGACTTTGATGAAAAAGTACTGCGCAGTATTCGTGATTTAGGAATGATTACAATTTCATATTGTGAAAAAGAAGAAATCAAAGATCAGTATCTGCCTTTGTGTGAAGTCTTGAAGAGTGATGTTTTAAGAAATACATATGGTCTGCTTCTGAACTACTGCGAAGCGACTAGCTGCCAGATGTTGTCTCATCTTCAGCTGGTTCATCTTGAAGATGAAAACAGCTACATGAACATGGACTATTCTACACTGACCAATCTTGAACTGATTCATCCGCTTCGTACACAATCCAAATCCATCACGTTGTGGAATTTTCTGGATCAGTGCAACAGTGCAATGGGAAGCCGTCTGTTGAAGAAGTGGGTAGAAAGACCTCTGGTGGATGAAGATCTGATCAATCATCGATTAGATCAGGTGGAAGTCATTTTGAAGAATTATGAACTTCGCATGGAAGCGAAAGAAGCACTATCCAAGATTTATGATCTGGAACGCTGTATTGCGCGTATTGCCTATGGTTCCGCAAATGCAATTGACTGCACACGCTTAAGAAAGACACTGGAACAGGTTCCTGTTCTGATTGATCTGTTTAAGGGATATTCTGAATTTGCATCATTGTGTGATCTGGATGCATGTGAAGATCTGTGCAAAGAGCTGACATTGGCACTGGTTGAAAATCCACCGGTTTCACTCAAAGATGGTGGTCTGTTCAATGAAGGATATGACACAGTACTGGATGAGCTGAGAACGTTATCTCGACAGGGAAAAGACTGGATTTTATCTCAGGAGCAGTATGAAAGAGAACGTACAGGTATCAAAACGCTGAAGATTGGCTACAATCGAGTGTTTGGTTATTATATTGAAGTATCCAAAGGTCAGGTTCCAATGATCAAGGATGAATATGGGTATATTCGCAAACAGACGCTGGTCAATAATGAACGCTATATTACTCAGGAACTCAAAGAAAAAGAAGATGCAATTCTGCACGCTCAGGAAAAGAGTCTGCGCATGGAATATGATCTTTTTATGGCTATGATTCAGGATATGCAGCAGTATCTGCCTGCATTGCATAAGATTGCCCATGTGCTCTCTTATCTGGATTGTGTGACTGCACTGGCATGTGTCAGCGCTGAAGGCGGCTATGTTCGTCCACGCTTCACTGACGAAGTGTTTGATTTGAAAGAAGGACGTCATCCAATTCTTGCGGCGTCCAAAAAGACACGTTATGTCTCCAACAGCTGTTTCATGGACAAAGATAACAGTGTGTTGATTATCA
>JAZRUQ010000155.1:0-5240 GCA_045652605.1 Erysipelotrichaceae bacterium | reverse complement strand
TTTCAGTGCTTCTGGAAGAATTGGGTGTGTTTGTACTGGTGAAGGGTGAAGATCACATTGTGATTGATCCTGCCAATATGAAAAACATTCCGCTTGATCATCCTGCAGTATCAAAACTGAGAGCATCCTATTATTTTATGGGAGCTTTGCTTGGAAAATATAAAGAAGTGAAAATGAAGATGCCAGGAGGATGCTATCTGGGCCCAAGACCAATTGATCTGCATCTGAAAGGATTTGAAGCCCTAGGTGCTAAAGTTGAATATGAAAAAGGCTATTACAACATCAAAGCTGAGCGTCTTGTAGGAAATAAGATTTTCCTGGATATTTCATCGGTAGGAGCAACCATCAATATTATGATGGCAGCTGTTTATGCTGAAGGTCGCACAACGATTGAAAATGCTGCAAAAGAACCTGAAATCATCGATGTTGCAACATTGCTAAATAAGATGGGTGCAAAGATTCGCGGTGCAGGAACAAATGTGATCAAGATTGATGGAGTCAAGGAATTAAGCGGATGTTTCCATGAAATCATTCCTGACCGTATTGAAGCAGGTACATTTTTGATTATGGCAGCAGCTGCTGCAGAGGAAATGACAGTATCCAACATCATTCCTCAGCATCTTGAAAGCTTGATTGCAAAGATGCAGGAGATGGGTGTCGATATGGATGTGAATGTTGATCGCATCACTATTCGCGGCCGCAAGCCATTGAAAGGTGTGGATATCAAGACACTTCCATATCCTGGCTTTGCCACAGATCTTCAGCAGCCTTTGACAGCACTGATGACTCAGGCTGAAGGAAAGTCAAAAGTCATTGAAACGATTTATCCAGAACGTTTCAAAAACTGCCTTGAACTTCAAAGAATGGGTGCAGATGTTGAAATCGGACAGGCAAACTGCACAATCAAAGGAAAGACACCTTTGTATGGTGATTTGGTGACTGCAACGGATTTAAGATGCGGTGCAGCGCTGGTCATTGCCGGTTTGATTGCAGAAGGTACAACAACAATCCAGGAAGTGTATCACATTGACCGCGGTTATTGTGATCTGGATGGAAAACTGCAGCGTTTGGGTGCAAAGATTTGGAGAGAATCAGCAGAATAGCGAAAGCTATTCTGTTTTTCTTTTCTTTTATAAGAAAATAATGTAAACTATAAAAGGTTTTAGGAAAGGATGATGAAAATGCCACTTACAGCAGGTATCGTAGGACTTCCAAATGTAGGAAAATCAACACTGTTCAACGCGATTACACAGTCGCAGGTTGAAGCGGCAAACTATCCGTTTGCAACAATTAATCCAAATGTAGGGGTTGTTGAAGTACCGGATGAACGATTAGAAAAACTGACACAAGTCTTTGTTCCAAAGAAGACTGTTCATACAACTTTTGAATTTACAGACATTGCAGGTTTAGTGAAAGGTGCAAGCAATGGTGAAGGGCTGGGGAACCAGTTTCTGGCACACATCCGTCAGGTGGATGCAGTGTGTCATGTTGTGCGCTGTTTTGACAGTGCAGACATCACTCATGTAGAAGGTTCTGTAGATCCAATCCGTGATATTGAAATTATTAATCTGGAACTGATTATGGCAGACCTTCAGTCTGTTGAAAATCGTATTTCCAAGGTTGAACGCAAAGCACTGAACAAAGACAAAGATGCGATGCAGGAATATCGTGTTCTGAAAGCATTCCAGGAAGCTTTGATTCAGGGCAAGCCGGCACGTTCTGTAGAAATCGATAAGGAAGATCTGCAGACAGCAAAGAACTACCAGCTTTTGACTCATAAGCCAATGATTTACATTGCCAATATGGCAGAAGATGAAGTTGCAGATCCTGAAAACAACAAGTACTACATGCTGGTGAAGGAATTTGCAGAAGCTGAAGGCAACGATGTGATTGCGATTTCAGCACGCATTGAAGAAGAACTTTCAATGATGGAAAAGGAAGATCGTCAGATGTTCCTTGAAGATCTGGGAATCAAGGAGAGCGGTCTGGATCAGGTGATCCGTGCAGCGTATCATCTTTTGGGGCTGAAGACGTACTTTACAGCAGGTCAGGTTGAAGTTCGTGCTTGGACCTTCAAGGAAGGAATGACTGCGCCAGAATGTGCAGGTATCATTCACTCAGATTTCCAAAGAGGATTCATTCGTGCAGAAGCATACAGCTATGATGATATCGTAACGTATGGTTCAGAAGCAGCATTGAAGGAAAATGGAAAACTGCGTTCAGAAGGAAAAGACTACATCGTAAAAGATGGAGATGTCCTTCATTTCAGATTTAATGTTTAATCTTACATAGCTAAAAACAGATGGTAATTTCCAAAGTGAAAGGCCATCTGTTTTTTCTTGAAAATTCTTTCATTTCTTTCAGGGATTTTTTTCAAAAAATATGATTTAGTGGTCAGGGTTCATTGACAGTCAATGATTTATATGGTAGAAAAAATATATCGTATTTCATAATGTTTTTTTGTATATCCTATGGGTTCTGGCATAAAATAGAAAAAAGCATAATGAAAGATGAGGAAAAATATTTCAAGGAGGAAAGAAATATTATGAACAAGAAATTCAGAACTGTTCTCTCTCTGGTACTGTGTTCAGTAATCGCAGCAACAATGCTGGTTGGTTGCGGTGGCGGCAATGAGATCAAGGAAGCTGATCTTAAGCAGGCTGAATACAATACAACTACTAGTGTAATGCCTAGTAACTGGAATGAATTCACTTATGCGGACAACAATGACACTCAGATCATGAGCTACATTGGTTCGTCTTTCTTCGAATATGACTACAAATTCGAAAATGACGATAAGTTCAATGATGATGGAACAATCAACAAGAATGCAATCGTTTCTGGTGCTTACACTACTAATTTCTCCGCAGCAACAAAGCTGGAAGATGTTACAGCTACTGTTGATGCTAAGTGGGGCTATACTGATGCTCAGAAGGCAGAAGGCGGCTACGCTTGGAAAATTACTCTTCGTGATGATCTGAAGTGGGATGATGGTACACCTATCACTGCAGCTGACTTTGAATACTCAATGCAGCAGCTGCTGGATCCAGCTTTCATGAACTTCCGTGCAAACACTTATTATGACACTTTGATGATCAAAAATTCTAAGAACTACTTCTTCCAGAACCAAGAAGGTACTTATGAAACTATCGGTGCTTTAGGTTATGCATCTGTTCAGGAAGCTCTTGATGCAGGTGAAACTCTTTATGCTAACGTTTGGAACATGTGGGGTGCTGCTGGCTACACTGATGAAGCTGGTAACGAAGCTCCTGAATGGGTTGCAATCACTGATGAAACTGTTTATAACAATGCAGCAGGCGATGACCCTATTTCTGGTAGCGATCTGTATGTTTACTACGGTGCATATCTGGAACCAGGTACAGGTTATGATGCAGCAATCTATGTTGAAAACACAGTTCGTAACGTTGATTGGGAATCTGTAGGTATCTATGCAGTTGAAGGCGAAAATGCAATCGTTCTTTGCTTAGATAAGACTTACTCATTCCTGAAGGAAGATGGAAGCCTTTCTGTATGGGCTCCTTACTACTTCTCAAGTCTGCCAGTTGTTCACAAGGCAAAGTATGAAGCTTCTAAGATTGCTCCTGCAGCAGGTGCAACTCTGTGGACTTCAAACTACAACTCTTCTTTAGAAACAACTGCAAGCTGGGGTCCTTATAAGCTGGTTGAATTCGAAGCTGGTTCTCACTACAGACTGGAAAAGAATGAAAACTGGTATGGATGGAGCATGGATGAATACAAGAACCAGTACAACATCACTGCAGTAAACTGCCGTAAGGTAGAAGAAAATGCAACTAAGTGGATGGGATTCTTGAATGGTGACTACGATGATGCTGCTCTGGATAGCGACAACGTAGCTGATTACCTCGATTCTAAGTATGTTTACTTCACATCAACTTCTACAGGTACATTCGGTATGCAGCTGTACAGCAACCTGGCTACTCTGAAGAACAGTGAAAACAACAATGGTATCCTGGCAATTCAGGAATTCAGACATGCATTCAACCTGGCACTGAACAGAAGTGACATCGTTGAAAAAATCTGGCCAGGTTCAGCAGTTCCTTGCTTCGGTCTGTTGAACGTTGCTTACTACTATGATATTGAAAACTCTCCAGAACTGGAAGATGGTGGACAGTATCGTAATGCAACTATTGCAAAAGAAGGTATCCTGCGTGCTTACGGCTTCGAACAGAATGCTGATGGCAAGTGGTCAAGTGGTTCACTGGTAGATCTGTCTACTGATGAAGCTTACACTTCACTGACAGGTTACAACCCTGAACTGGCAAAAGTTAAGATGCAGGAAGCTATCGATATTCTGCTGGCTAACCCAGAAGAATATGGATACGATGCTACAAAGAACATTACAATCGTTTATGGTTCTTCTGTAGATAACGACAAGCAGAGATTCAGAGCTAACTATCTGCAGGATGTTCTGGATGGACTGACTGTTGGTACAGCTCTGGAAGACAAGATCGATATCGTATTTGATGCTTCTGCAGGTGCTCAGTGGTCTGAAGCATTCCGTAGCGGTGCTACTCAGATTGGTTTCGGATACGGTTTCTCAGGAAACGCATTCAACCCATTTGATATCATTGGTGCATTCGTTAACCCAGATGATGATCTGAACTATCATATGTACTGGGATACAGCATCTATCGATATGACTATGACTATGCCTGAAGGTGACTATGAAGGTGCTGGCGAAACTATCACAATGAGCGTTCAGAACTGGTACTACTGCCTGAATGGTCTTGCAGCAACTGAAAACCAGGCTAAGACTTATAACTGGTCTGAAGGTTATGCTCCAGTTGAAGCTCGACTGATGATTCTGTCAGCTCTGGAAGAACTCACAATCAAAGAAAGCCGTTCAGTAATGCTGATTGCTGACGGTGGTGGATCATTCCTGGGTGCTAAGTTCTCTTACTTCTCAGATGAAGAACACACATTCATGGGCTTCGGTGGTATGAGATACATGGAAGTTAACTACACTGATGCTGAATGGGCAGACTTTGTTGCACAGAACAACAACGACCTGTCTGCAGAATATAAGAAGTCTGAATAATTCAATTCGACTGATTATTTAACACAACGCCAACGGCGCGGTGGGCAAATTTGCTCACCGCCCGTTTGGATGTTATGATATACTTGAAAAGTAAAACAAGATTTAAGAATTATATAGTAAAAAACGGTTGAAAATTTTTTCTGCTGTTTACAAATGTATA